>NZ_JAVJTO010000016.1:0-38235 GCF_040220235.1 Coleofasciculus sp. B1-GNL1-01 | reverse complement strand
TTAAATTTTACTTCTATCTTAAATGTCTTCGTTAAAGCGATTGCTATTTCTAGAAAGAGTTGAGTCAATCCATATTTATAGAGTTTATCCATCACTCGACCGAGTTGGTCATCATTTAAATAATCACGGTTAACTGAGTTCTCTAATAGTTTTTTAATGTCTTTATCTTCAAAAAAATTACTAAATAAGTATAAGGGCTTAGACACAAACCCTAAACCATTCAGAATCATCGCCTTAACAACTTGCCCCGATGAGATTTTTTCTCGCTCCTAAGCTATTTTAAACTCAATGGGGTAAGCTTGATTTCAGATAGCCCAAAGCTTACTTTGACCATACGGAGTTGTTTTATTCACTGCTGCTACTGTAGTCTATCAACTTGAAAACCGCTGTAAACCAATTCTGAACGACTCGGATTAAACGTTCCTGTTTTGGAGTCTCATTCGGCGAATCTCCCGGAAACAATAATCCATCAGCAGCCGCATCCTCCATGCGACTCGCGAAATCTTTGAGGAAATGAATATCTTCCATTCCAAAGCGTTTTACCCGTTCCCAATTGCTTAAAAATCGAACACATACCCGATTATCATCAAAGGCAAGCACACCAATATTGATCCGCTCATCAGCAATCGGATTGGGAACGTATTGGACGATACTGTATCGACTAACCATTGCTTTTGCCTTATACTCAGAGGATTCACAGGAGTTCAAGTAACTCTTGTTGTCTTTTAATTAAATATTCCACCCTAGTGATCCGTTCTTCCATTGTAAACTGCCATTCCTGTACAGAGACTGCCACCACGCGAATACTATTATTTTCAGTTACCCCCTCTAGCTTTTCGAGTGCTTCTTGGAGGTTGGACTTTAAACTAATCAGAGCCAATTATACCTGCGCGATCGCACTTCTTTTGATAACCACTATTCACTAGATACCACTTGGTTCTTTCTTTCTCCTTTGCTACTGACATTTCCTCAGCTTGACTCAATGTCGTTTCGCCTCAATTTGTCAAGTTATGATAATTTAAACTATTTTTACTCCCAGAACAGTTTAAATTTTCCAATCAGAGTCTCGTCTCAACAAAACGTCATAATTACTCGTTTTTTACCTCTTTCTGGGAAAAAGCTACGAAGTTTCAGGGGTTACGGCGATTGTGAGAGGCTTGTGTGGTTTTCAGGTATACTATCTATGGTGGATATTTTGTGGGCAAAACTAATTTTGACCCAGCTAAACTCCTTGAATCTTCGTGGAACTTTGTATAATTTTCGATTCTTGTCTCACTGCCAATGTCTCCTTGGATGCATGTATTTTTTTTAAGTTTCGATAAAAATCATGACTAAGTATTGACAAAAACACAAATTGCACAAAAGGAATGATGCAGACAGAAGCCTGAATGGTGAGGGACACAGATTGACACAGACAAATAAATAATTTCCTCAAATCATCTTTTTATCCTTTCGTTCAAGTCAATCTACAAGATTAATAGGGATTGAGTTAATTAAGGGTTTGTGGTCAACGCTCTACTTTTAATGGCGCTAAAGCGCAACTACAAGCGCAACTACAAGCGCAACTACAAACCTTTGCTTATTGTTTCAAAGGGTTCTGAACCTAAGGGACTGGGTGTCCACCCGGTAATGGTTTTGCGTTTTGCCAATAAGGGTTGGGAGTGAACGATGGGTAATCGGATGGCTTCTTGGGCTACAATTTCATCCACTTGGGCATAAATTTGAGTCCGTTCGGCTTGATCCGTTGTCGCCCTTCCTTGTTCTAAAAGCTGGAGAATTTGCTCATTTTTCCAGCCGCCTAAATCTTCGGTTGCGCCGGTACCAAAATGGGCATAGTAAAAGTTATCGGGATCTCCATAATCCCCTGTCCATCCCAACATAAATGCTTGAAATCCTGGTGATTTTCGCCGATCCTCTAAATAGGCTGCCCAATCTTTAGTTTGTAAGTTGACGTTAATCCCAATTGCACTTAATTCGGCGGCTATCGCTTCCGCGATGGGTTTGGGTGTGGGAAAATAGGGACGACTGACGGGCATATACCACAAATCTAGGTCAAAGCCATTGGGATACCCTGCATCAGCAATCAGTTGTTGGGCTTGTTGAGGATTGTAGGAATAGTTGATAATTTGCTCAGACTGATACTCCGAGAGAGACGGTGGGGTAAAATGGTTATCATGTTGACCCAATTCTCCCCAGAAGGCGGGGACAATTTCTGAGGAGTTAATAGCTTGCGCGATCGCACGACGGACTTCTACCTGAGACAGGGGTTCATAGCTGGGATTTAGCGCTAAATAGCCGACGTTAAACGAGGGACGAAATACGGCGTCTAAATTGGCATCATTTTCGATTTCTGGGAGTTGATCCGGGGCTAAATCCACAGTAAAATCAATCGTACCCGCCCGTAATTGTGCCAACCTTGCCGAGGGATCAGTAATGAAGCGAATCACCACCTGATCAGACTTCGGTAAATCCGGTTTCCAATAGTTCGGATTCTGTTCCAGAACAATGCGATCGCCTGTCCGCCATTCTTTAAAGATAAACGGTCCCGTCCCCACTGCCAAGGATGCAGGCGTGCCATAATCCGCCCCCGCTTGTTTAATCGCATCGGGACTGGCAATCCCAAAATAACCTGAAGCTATCGCCGCCGGAAATGCGGCAAAGGGTTGCTGGAGGATAAACTCAATCGTATTATCATCCACAACCACAATATCTTGCAAAATTGAGTCCGGACTTCCCTTATACCCGCCAAACAAATTTGCCCAAATCTCGTAATTTTTCCCCGCATCCCGATAACCAAACTCACTGTCTGGATTCCACCAACGTTCTACATTAAACCTTACCGCTTCGGCATTAAAATCGCTACCATCATGAAATTTAACATCATCGCGTAGCTTAAATGTCCACGTCTTCCCATCCTCAGATACTGTCCACTCCGTCGCCAATCCCGGTTCTAACTCCGTGGTTCCCGGTTTAATACTCAGCAGCGTATTGTAGATTTGATGCTGCACAACAATCGAATTGCCATCCGTAATATTTCCCGGTTCCAGGTTCACGGGTTGTCCACCCGAACCATAAACCAACGTATCAGCCGGAATCGCGGGACTCTCGCTAGTTTGGGGAGACTGAGTATCACAATTCGCCAGCCCTAACGCCAAAGCCAAGCCAACAATAACCAACAGAATAAACCGAATCAGCGATCGTTTAGGCGATGCGATCGCACTTTGCATTTCAGAGGACACAGCAAGACCCTTAAACTCTCATCAAATCTTACCTTATGTTCGTTCGTAGTAAGGGAACCTTAGCCCTAGATCCGATGAGGTTGTTTGGGGTCAACTGGCGTGATCCAACTCAAGTCGTGGAATGCGTTTTATCGCAGGATCTAAACCATCGCTGGGGCTTTCTGTTGCCGACGCTGCTTAGGAACCATTCGCAGGTTGCCAGGAGGCGCGATCGTTAAACCGCGACGCATCGGCTTCACTGGACGGTTATCGGTTAATTCCAGTTCAAACTTTGACAAAACAGTCGCCAGCACCAGCTTCATTTCCAACAGTGCCAATGCTGAACCAATACAGCGACGGTTCCCGCCACCAAAGGGCAGATATTCGTAAGGGGAATATTGCCGTTCTAGAAAACGTTCCGGTTTAAACTGCTTGGGTTCTGGATAGATATCGTCCCGATGATGAACTAAATAAATAGAAGGCATAAACGCTGTACCTGCTTCAAAGTGATACCCCATAATTTCCATGGGTGACTTAAGAATCCGAGGGAAAGTACTGGGAGCAATGGGATAAATTCTCAGGGTTTCTTGACAGACGGCTGTCAGATAGGGAAGCCGAGACATTGCCATGGGATCGCTCTCGGCATCCAATGTTTCTAATTCCTCAAGCAGCTTTTGACGCACGTCTGGTAGATAATGAATCCAATACAATGCCCAAACCAATGCAGACGCTGTGGTTTCATGACCCGCAATTAGCAGTGTCATTAACTGATCATGTAATTCCTCATCCGTCATCGGCTCACCTGCTTCATCTCGCGCCGATAGAAGTAAGGTTAAAATATCAGTTCGTGACCAATCCCCTTGCTCTCGACGTTCGCGAATTTCATCAAAAATTAATTGTTTGACCTGCTGCTTTAACGCTAAAAAATACCCCCATGGACTCCATGCACCCCAATCCTGTCGCAGCCAAGGGAAAAACAGCAGAGTGGAACTCAGGGGAGAGTCAAAGGATGCCAACAGGGTACTCAGCAGGCGTTTCAGTTGGGTGTAACGTTCTCCGTGATCCAAGCCAAACACGGCTTGTAAAATCACCCGCAGCGTAATCTCTTGGGTATAGGTACGGATAATCAACGGTTGACCCACTGTCCATTCTGCCGTTACCCTGTCCGTAATATCGCAAATAAGCTGACCATATTCTCGCAAGCGATCGCCATGAAAGGGAGGCATCAGCAGGCGGCGTTGGCGCTGATGGGGTTCTCCATCCAGTAAAATTAGGGAGTTATCCCCTAGTAAATAGCGTAATACCCCATTTCCTCGACCCGATTCAAAAACTGATGGATCAGCCGTAAAAATCTGTTTAATCGCCTGGGGATTGCTGACATAGATAAAGGGAGGAGCGTTATCCCCGCCAATTTTGATCATATCTCCATACCGTTGAGCATAATCCTCTAGGTAGTCCAAGGGGCGAAAAATCAGCTTGATGATCCGGAAAATTCTCAGATATCGGGGTGTGCGCGGACCGGTTAGTGGTTTCATAGAGTCTTGCTGTTAGCGGCTACTCTTTTTATCTTGCCTAATTTTTCCCGATATGTTGCTCTAAGAGTCTCAGTATAAGACGAGCCGTGGGTTTAAACCCACGGCTAAAAGCTCAACTCAGCTAAAGCTGACTAGGATAATCATTTTATACATGACATAATTGATATTAGTCCATTTTAATGGACTTAAGCTTTTAGCCAAGAACTTGAGTTCTTGGCAGATGCTTATTGTTCATTTCAAAGTTTTTGGTAAAGGCGATCGCCTCCCGATTTCATACCCCCGCTTTTCAATCAAACGTTCCAACTCTTCCACCCGTTTTTTGGGTGCGGGATGGGTTGACAGGAAGGCAAAATTGCCTCCGGGTTTCTCACTCATTCGTTCAAAAAAGTCCGTAGCCCCGGCGACATGACCATAAGTGTCATCTAATAACATTAAACCAAACGCATCCGCTTCCTTTTCTTGAGACTGAGAATACTGCGATCGCGCAATGGCTTCCACCGCCCCCGAAGCCGCTGATTGTAAGGCTCCTGCATCTCCGAAGAAATAAGCTAAGGCTACCCGTACCAGCAACACTCGCCCCAAACCCCGCAGGTGATCCCGGTGAGCAAAATGACCCAATTCATGGGCTAATACCATCATCAATTCATTCTCAGACTCGGCTTGTTCCAGTAAACCCTGATAAATAACAATAGCATCTCCCGGTAACGCGATCGCATTCACCGTAGACTCGGGCAAATACAGCACCTGATAATCCCGTGCTTTTTGTTGTTCAGGAGGAAGTTCTCGCTCCAAACGATCTAATAAGTGGTTCAGAGTATCTTGAGTTGGGGACGGTTTAGCTTGTTTCTCATAAACTGGCACAATTACCGCCCCCAATTTTTGTTCCACACTTGGCGGAATCATCCCAATTAAACCATTCACCAGCAGATTCAACAGCCAGAGAACAGCCACAATAAAACCGATAAATAGCCCCAATAAAATTAGGAGTTGGCGATTACTCGGTGGGGGATTGCGATTCGTTGGAGCATTAGACATGGACATTTTTAATCAACGTTTGCTCCTCGCTCAAATCAATGAGTGACTTGATTCAATTTAAGGTTAAGATATTAATCCTAATTATACAACATTATACCTGGGAGAAAAACGATCAGTTTTCTGTAGGAGGATGCCAACCTGCCATCACCCATTGTTGTCTAACTGTGACTGATACAATATTGTTCAATTGGAGAGCAATAACCGTGGCTCTACCGCAGGCAGTACGTCCCAGAATTTGAGTACCATCCTCGCTCCAAGCAAAATGTCTTGACCATTTTTGCTGTCTGGGATTAAATAACTTCACTCGTTTACCCGTTACTGGGTCTTCTGCATCGGTTTGTATCCCCTTATAACTATTACATAGACGACAAGCTAACCATAAATTCTCTTCCTCATCTGTACCTCCTTTTGCCTTAGGAATAATATGTTCAATTTCCAAAACTCCCAGAACATATTTCTGTAAACTACGACAGTAACCGCATTGGTTGCCAGCTTGGGTGCGAATTTTGTCCCGCAGTGCTTCCGATATCCTGCCTGTGTTCATGCATTTAAAGGTTCTCGCAAGCCTCGCTGAACTGCCTCGCGCAATGCCTGAGCTTTAAGTAATAGTTTCTCTTGATAAACTTGCATCAAAACCCACAGTTGAGAACGTTCAGCATCAGTCAGCGTTCCCGCCTGTTGATTATAGAGTAGTTCACTTAAACGTTGGTCTTGTTCAGGTTCCATCTGTAATTCAGTTAAAGCGATAACCTCCTGATTAGAAAGCGTAGCCACTGACACCCTTTCTTGACTCTCAGTCGATACAGTATTAGGCGTAAGCGGAGAAAAAGAGAGGGCAATCACTTGCGCCAAGACATCAGCTACATTACGGTTTGTCAATTGGGCAAAGTATTCGGCTTTCTGGTATATATCATCTGACAAGGTTAGGGTAATTTGAGTGGTCATTTCTGTTCAGATTTATTTGACACGACTTGATTTTTTATTAGTATTTAACTAACTAATTATTACTCTTCGTCGGGCGGAAGGGATTGAGGAAATTAATTAAACTATACAGTTCTCGCGACTGCACCCATAACCGCCCTTCTCCATTGAACCGACAAACTAATCCTTCACCGCCCAAAATCCCCGTTCTTAATCCGCGAAACGATAAACCGCCCAACATTTCTACGTTATAATTCAACGTATCTTCAAATGCCACGATGTAACTGGTATCAACCACATAATCCCCAGCCACAGGAATTTCTACAATTGCCCCATAGGAACTAAACCAAATATCCCCGACGCCAGTTGCCCGAATTAAAAACAAGGACTCGCCACTAAAGAAGCCTTTAAACCCTTGAAATTTGGTATCTATCTCTACCGTAGGACTGGCGGCGACAAATCCAGAGGATTGAATCATTAAGCCATTCCCTTGCAAATAATAATGGCAAATATCTCCAGGGACTCCAGGCGAAACATACAATTGTCCTGATTTGCCTTCAGCGGTAAACTCACTGATAAAAAAGGACTCACCACTCACCATTCGCCCCAGTCCTTTCATCAAACCTCCCTTAGCCCTGGACTTCATTTTAATACAGGTATCCATAGCTGCCATAGCGCCGGATTCAACTACAACTGTTTCATTGGTTTTTAAGTTAATAACCAAAGAAGCATAAGACGGTGAATGCTCTATTTTATAAGAAATTTGCTGACTCATGATGATTTATCCTTTATTTATGTTTCCCACCATTTAAATCCACTTGCTGTGAAGGGACGAAACTCAATCTAAACCAACTCATCGCGGCGGGAGTTGAGAACCAACCTGAGAACCAAACGCACCCGGATTGTGAGTTTGGCAATAGACATTTCCTTGTCCTTTAAATCGACAAACCAGTCCTTCTCCGCCTAAAAAGGCACTTAGCCAACTCGATCCGGCTTTGGTAATATCAAAATTCAGACTTTTTTCAAAGGCGACAATATGACCCGTGTCCACAACATATTCCCCATGGACAGGTATTTTATAAATTCCGCCAAATGAGGTTAACAAGACAACCCCATAACCGCTAAGACTCAACCAAAAAATGGATTCACCCGAAAACAGAGATTTCAACCCTTGAAAGCCGAGATCAATATCAACCCCGGACTCACTCGCTAAATAGGATGTCGCCTGAACCACTAACTCTTGACCCTTCATCTCATAGACGAGAAGATCACCCATGAGTTTAGGCGCGAGAAAGACTTCACCCCCCGCAATTGGTGAACGGAATACACTTAAAAATAGTGATTCCCCCGCCACCATGCGTTTGAGTCCACCCAAAATCCCACCACCCTTTCCCTGGCGCAACGTGGTACTGGCATTAATGGAACCATTCATGGCAATCATACAGCCAGCTTGCGCCACTAACTCTTCATTCGCGTCCAGAACAACACGCGCGATCGCACTATCGGGTTGATGCAATAGTTCAATATTCATTATCAAAAAATTTGGAGTATTATATTAACGCAATTTGGGTTGTAAGTAGCTGACTAAACCACTAATACTGCGAGACTGGAGATAAATTTCTCCTGTCCCCGTGAGTCGATTAATGAAGCCTTCGCCAGAAGTCATTGAACCCAATAAACCGCCTGCTAAACCAACATTCATCTGAATGGTTGGTTCATAGGCGACTAAATGACCCGTATCGACAACAAAGTCACCGTTAACTTGCTTTTTCGTCAATCCACCATAAGCACCAAAAAATACCTTTCCTTGACCCTTCACTTGAAGTTTGAACAACCCTTCTCCAGAAAACCAACTCTTCACACCCGCCCACCGCACCCCCAGTTTGACGCCAGAGGTATGGCAAATATAAGCACCGGGTTGAAAGCAAAGAGAACGTCCGCGCAAGTCCACACCAACAATGTCGCCAATGGTGGACTGGGTGAGAACTAAAGTTAAGGGTTGTTGCGTTTTATTATGAAATGTATTAACAAATAATGATTCTCCGCCAAAGAACTTTTTCAGTAAGCCTGGGATAAAGCCACCCGAAAACTCCGTCTTCACGGTGAGTCTACCATCCATACTGGTCATCGCACCTGCTTCTGCCGTGATTCTGTCACCGGGATTGAGTGTCAGGAAAATAGCGGCAAAGGCGGGCTTGTAGCGAATTTCATACTCCACTGCCAAATCTCCTCCAACGTAGAGATATTATTTAGTTTGACAGTTATGGTGCTAATGTCCAGTTTTCTTAAAAAAAATAAACCCTGGTTAAAAAAATATAATCAGGCAGAGGGCAGAAGGTTCCACAGAAAAAGTACCCAAGGGATAAAGGGGGTTACTTAAGCGAACTTGGTATCCTCCCTGACGAAGACGGAGGGTGTCCGTTAACCGTTTGACCAAAAGGTGATTGGGGAAACGCTACTGACAGGCGTATAAATTAACGAGACTGGCGTTTGCACGGGTGTGGGTTCTTGAGGGATGGCTGTAGGTTTGAACAAGAACCAAGCCGCAATTAAACCTAACACACCAACGACGGCGATGATTGCGCCGATTAAAATCATGGGTGACTTCTGGCGTTTTGATCCAGGAATTTGACGCTGTAATCCCAGTAAATCCAGCCATTCCTGTATGGTTTGGGGGCGTTCATCAACCTGGAGCGCCATCCCAATCAGAATCACTTCATTCGTGCGATCGCTAATTTGTTCGTTAATCTGTTTGGGTGGAATTAATCGCGCTTTCGACAAACAGCGATCCATTGCCTTGGGCGGAATTTCTCCCGTGACTAAAAAGTATAGCGTTGCCGCTAATGAATAAACATCCGTATAAGCTCCTAGGGGAGTGTCTACATTATAAAGCTCTAGGGCATCAAACCCATCGGCTGTATGAGTATCAACCGTGGTTGACGCATCCTCACATCCTCGCGCTAACCCAAAATCAATTAACACGGCTTCTTGTTTATCGGTGCGTAATCGAATATTACTGGGTTTGACATCTCGATGGATTAACCCCGCCTCGTGAATCACTTTCAGCGCTTCGCCAATTTGTTGAATATAAAGCAGCGCTTCTGATTCCGGCAAACCCTTTTGGGCGTGGCTGGCTAAATCGACACCATCCAGATACTCCATGACAATGCCAACCTGATGTCCTTCGACCAATGGTTCTATAACTTGCACCAGATGAGGATGTCGGCATTTTACTAGCTTTACCGCTTCGCACAAAAAGGTTTCCTGAATTTGATCGACTTCCGGTTGGTTGAAGTCGTGGATTAGCTGATCGCTCAGGGTTTTGACCACCCATTGATTTTTCTTGCGATCGCTCGCCAGATAGGTAACGCTAAATTGTCCGCGTTTTAATTCTTTTTCCAGAATATAATTGTTGCCATGCAACTTCTGTCCAGAAGACCAAGTCATTGCTCAAAATTGATGATACATATCATCGATTTTGGCATATCTGAATTAAAAGCGAGTAGTTTAGTAGATAATTAATAACCCCCTTCCTAGTCAAGAAAGGGGGTTTGACGGTTAGACATTTAATACTGAAATCTCCGCTGATTAAATTTTGTACAGAATTTAATTAAGTGACTAGCTAGGTGTGCGTTATTTTTTCTCACGGTAGACTTCTGATTCTCCAGCCTAACCCGTTTTTATCTCGACTCAAGGGGATTTTTTCCTTTTTCTGGAAGATTTACTACGAAACGCCATTTCCCTTGCGCCGCTTGCTGATCTGACTACCGAGGACAGTTAAGCCGAGTCCAAAAAGTCCTACCATTGTAGATGGTTCAGGTACGGCAATAGCTGCGCCATCATTGCCGCAAGTTTCAAAGACATGGGCAATATAGCGCTCACTAGGCAACAAATCTTTGTTAAAACTAAATCCAAAGGTTTCACGACCCGTTTCTGTCAAGACACCACCGAAGTCAAGTCCAATATTTGTCAACTCTGTGGCATTAAGAGACTCGAAACCACTCTCACTCCTAGGTATGTACTGTCCGCTATCAATCACATTTAGGATTGGATCGTTTCCTTGTGCGTCAAACCAGTAAGGATCATTGATAGCTAAATCAGCCATAGAGCCGTTGCCATAAACAGCAATGTTGTAGTATTCTAAGGAGTCAAAGAGAGTTTGATAGGAGGTTTTAGCCGTAACGTTACTATAAACTCCCACTCCACTGTTTTCTGTTCCATCAATGCTTTCAGCATATTCTCCAAAGCGAACAGCCAACAAGCTACCCTGTGCGTTATCAAGACTACTTAGATCGGAAAAATTGAAAAAGAAATCTCCCCATTCATAACGGCTAAATTGTCCTTCAGGATCATCGCGATCACCTTCTATAGGAAAATCGCTGTTAATCGCTACATAAACTTTATCAGCTTCAGCATCGTGCTTGATAGCTATACCGTACAACTCATAAATGCTGTTTTGTGGATAACTATCACTTAGATTCCCATCACTAGGCGGGTCGATCGCATAATGCCAGTCGTTGTAAAAGGTACTAGCATTAGCGGCTTGTCCCATGGCAGAAATTAAGCAAACGGTTGCTGTAACTGTACCCAGCAGAGTGGCAATTTTTTTCGTGTTCATAATAGGGATACCTTTCATAGGAAACAACTATTGACTGTTTTTTGTTGAAGTCACAGCCTTGACTATAAGTAATCTTACTCTTGACTCTGGAGAAATAAAATAGTAAATTGACATCTTCATCAAGTTTTTACAGAGTTAATTTTTAGAAAAAATCATGGAAGTAATTGCTCATTTAAAGGTTAATGATAACTAATATTAATAATCCATTACAACAAAAGTATACTTATAATGACTGTAAAATCAGCTCTGTCAAGGGATTTCCTCTATCAAAGACTCTCTCAGCTTATCTGAGATTACGATCAACTTTTACTAAAATAAGTAATGCTTTATTGAGATATTGCTCCAGTTATTAAGTAATCGTGACAGTTGTTTACATCAATCACTTCATTCAATAAGCTAAATTTATAACCTCGTTTTGGCACAGTAATGAAGTCCTCTTCATGAAAGCTTCATAAAGCGGACTTGGACTTTTATCCTTAAGACTGACGCACCGCCTTTATCTGTTCTATCTGTAGGGTGTGTTAGCGCAGCGTAACGCACCGCCTAATCATCCAACTCAACTAAATATGCCACTCGGCTAACTCTTCCAAGGTGAGGTTTAGCAAATCACATAATATTTTCATTTGTGCTGGGTATAGCTTGGGAATATGCCTGCCAGCTTCCCAGTTTTGCACCGTTGTTATCGTTACATCTAATTCATGAGCCAGTTGCCGTTGCGTCAAATTCAACGATTCTCGTCGTTGTTTCAGCTTTTCTCCCAAATTAGCCATTTTTAAGCGATCGCGTCTTGCCTTTACCGACATCCCTTTCCCAATCAGTCACCCACGTTTGCTGTCTGACTCTTGGGCATCATTAAAACTAGGAAGTTCCTCTAAAGGACATTGCAAGATGCTACATAAAGCCTGTGTCTGACGAATCGTGAGTCGAGGTTCAAATCTGCCAGCTTCCCAGTTGCTGACAGTTTGATCCGTGACGCCTACCGCATCCGCTACCCGTTTCTGAGTTAGTCCCAACCGTTTTCTTAGCTGCATCAGCTTCTTCCCTGAACTCATTGCCTCCTGATTGCCTTAACTATACTCTGCCAACTCGTCTAAGGTTAAATCGAGCAAATCACACAATGCTTTCGTCTGGATGGGGTAAAGCTTTGGTATATGTCTGCCAGCTTCCCAATTTTTCACAGTAGTTACCGTCACACCCAATTGATCAGCGACTTGCTGCTGCGTCAGATGCAGTGATTCACGTTGGCGTTTAAGCTTTTCCCCCACACTCGTCATTACTGTTTTATTCCAAAATCCTCATGGTTAAATTGACTTAACTATAATTTGCCCACAACTCAACTAAATATGCTACTCGGCTAACTCTTCTAAGGTGAGGTTTAACAAATCACACAACCTTTTCATTTGTGCAGGATATAGCTTAGGAATGTGCCTGCCAGCTTCCCAGTTTTGCACCGTTGTTATCGTTACATCTAATTCATGAGCCAGTTGCCGTTGTGTTAAATTCAACGATTCTCGTCGTTGTTTCAGCTTTTCTCCCAAATTAGCCATTACTACCTGATACCTAGATAACTTAGCTTAGTTGACTTGGTTAAGTTTTCCATTTAATATGAAGGCATAGTTTCAAACAGTCAGAAAGCCAGTGCATCCCGGCTACCAACCTTTTAGCACTGGCTCTGGCTCCAATTTCAGATGGAGACACATTTATTATGCCTTACAGAGAACGCCTTTATCCTTGGGTGCTGGTTCGCCTGCTACCCAAAATGCAAGGAGTCACTGTAGCACAGTATCGTAGCCGTTCCGATGCGGATGGTCATCTGTGCATACTCCGCCGTCTGATGCCAAATGCCCAATTTGTGGTGATGTTTAATCCGGGTTTACCACCAGACTATCAGCCGAACTCGCGCTAGCACGTCAGTGTCAGGGCGCACGTCTGTGCGCCCCTACGGTTTCCGGGCGTGGGGCTAATTCATAAATATTCCTTAAATCCTTACATAGGACATAAGACGTAGCTTGCTTCTTTTCGGGAACGAGTATGACAAATGACGAATGACAAATGACAAATGACGAATGACTTACTCTTTCACAATCTCAAACAAATCCTCTATCAATACATCAAATGTCCGTGCTAACTTCAGCAGCGCCCCAATATCCACCATCGTCATTCCTGGCGATCGCGCGTAGGTTTTGATGGTACTATAGGGGACTCCAGACCGTTCAGCGACATCCAGCAACGTCCAGTTTTCCCTAGCCGCTAGTTCCCTAATCCGCAACCGAACTCGTTCGCCTCTTGACATAAAGTTTAAATTTCGCCTACATTAAGCAAATTAAAAGCGATCGCACCATTAGGTATGTAGCCAGATTGCGATCGCTATGTCATAAATCTACAACCCCATGATTTGGGGTGCATCTCCTATGTTATCAACACTTCAGGTAAAATCAAGAGCCACTCATCCCTTACAACGATTTGTTACCCCAGAAGCCATTGCGCTTCTACTCAATCTCCATCCTGACGACATTTATCGCATTGACTGCTGGCGATATGTGATTCATGTTGTTGGCAAGGGAGTCAGCACGTTTGTCAGTTATGCCGATATCCCGCCAATTTTAGGTGTAGACTCGCCCACGCTGAAAGATACCCTCTGTTGGCGCAGGCGCTGGCGCAAGCATAAGTACAAAGCGCCGGACTTTTGGGCAACATTTTACCAACAGAAGTTTCAGCAATCCCTGTCTCTATCAGAACTGTATCAATGGGGGGAATTGGTGAACCAAATTCAATTTGGACTGTCGGGCGCAACTCTAGAATGGCTGCGAAGCATTTATATAAAGGAGAGAGAATCATTCAACTTCTGAAACAAAGCCGGATATATCTCATCGGTTGCACGATTCTCAATCAGCCAAATTGTAGTGGCGTAGCCCACCTAAACCAGATGGATTAACCTGACGCCCGCCAACCGTAGGGGCGCACAGACGTGCGCCCGGTTTAGACTGACGTGCGCCCGGTTTAACAGTAAGAAACCCCCTTTTTGCCCTGGCGACTAGAAGTCGCTGCTACACAAACTTGCGTCCGCCTGCGCGGACTAGACTAGATTAGGGCTTGCTGCATTCTCCCTCATCTCCCCCATCTTCCCCATCTCCTCCATCTCCCTCATCTTCCCCCCGCTCCCCCTTTGTGTAAGCTACAATTATTAAGAAATCTATAGTAAGATCGACCTCTCTTATCTCACTCCCTAACGCCTTTATGACTCTTCCGATTCGCAACGTTGCCATTATTGCCCACGTCGATCACGGCAAAACCACCTTGGTTGACGCCCTGCTGAAACAATCCGGTATCTTCCGTGAAGGGGAAGAGGTTCCTGATTGCGTTATGGACTCCAATGATTTGGAGCGAGAGCGGGGAATTACGATTCTGTCTAAAAATACAGCGGTTCACTATAAAGATATCTTAATCAATATCGTCGATACTCCCGGTCACGCCGATTTTGGCGGGGAAGTGGAACGGGTATTGGGGATGGTGGATGGTTGTATCCTAATTGTGGATGCCAATGAAGGACCCATGCCACAAACCCGGTTCGTCCTCAAGAAAGCCTTGGAAAAAGGACTGCGCCCGATTGTGGTGGTGAATAAAATTGACCGTCCTCAAGCTGATCCCTACGGTGCTGTGGATAAAGTCCTGGATTTGTTTATTGAATTGGGGGCGGATGATGATCAGTGTGAGTTTCCCTATCTGTTTGCGTCAGGGTTACAAGGCTACGCCAAAGAGGATTTAGATAGCGAAGGTGTGGATATGCAACCCTTATTTGAATCCATCCTGCGCCATGTGCCGCCGCCTGTGGGTGATGTGAGTAAACCCCTGCAATTGCAAGTCACGACGCTGGATTATTCAGATTATCTGGGTCGAATTGTGATTGGCAGAATCCATAACGGCGTAATTAAAGCAGGTCAGCAAGCGGCTTTAGTAACCGAAACTGGGGAAATTGTCAAGACTAAAATTAGTAAACTCATGGGGTTTGAAGGACTCCAGCGCGTTGATTTAGACGAAGCCTCCGCCGGAAATATTGTCGCCGTGGCGGGGTTTGCGAATGCCAATATCGGCGAGACGATTACCTGTCCCAATGAACCTCAAGCCTTACCGTTAATTAAGGTTGATGAACCGACATTGCAGATGACGTTCTCGGTGAACGATTCGCCGTTTGCGGGTCAGGAAGGGGATTACGTCACTTCGCGGCAATTACGCGATCGCTTGATGCGAGAATTAGAGACGAATGTGGCTCTGCGTGTCGATGAAACCGATTCTCCGGATAAATTCTTAGTCTCTGGGCGGGGGGAATTACACCTGGGTATCCTGATTGAAACCATGCGCCGCGAGGGGTATGAGTTTCAGGTATCTCAGCCGCAAGTGATTTATCGGGAAGTGAAAGGTCAACCCTGCGAACCTTACGAAGTCTTGGCGCTAGACATTCCCGAAGACGCTGTGGGTGGCTGTATTGAACGCCTGGGACAGCGCAAGGGCGAAATGCAGAATATGCTAGTGAGTGCCAATGGTCGCACCCAATTGGAATTTGTGGTTCCCGCACGGGGTTTAATTGGCTTCCGGGGTGAGTTCATGCGCCTGACGCGGGGGGATGGGATTATGAATCACAGTTTCTTGGATTATCGTCCGCTTTCCGGTGATGTGGAAACCCGCCGCAATGGGGTGATTATTGCCTTTGAGGAAGGGGTGGCGACTTTCTATTCGTTGAAAAATGGCGAAGACCGAGGGGTATTCTTTATTACACCGGGGACACGGGTATATAAGGGGATGATTGTTGGCGAACATAACCGCCCTCAAGATTTGGATTTGAATGTTTGTAAGACTAAGCAGTTAACCAACCATCGTTCCGCCACCGGGGATGAATTGGTGCAGTTGCAAGCGCCAGCCGAGATGAGTTTGGAACGGGCGTTGGAATATATCGGACCGGAAGAATTGGTGGAAATCACGCCGCAGTCGGTGCGGTTGCGGAAGGTGACGAAGAAGTTGGTGAAGCGTTAACGTAGGGGCGCACGCTCCGTCATTGGTGTCAACTTAAGCTAAAAAAGAAAGCAATAACCTTGATCTGACCCCACCCTCACCCTCCCCATTATCAAGGGGAGGGAACTGCCAGAGAACCGACAAATATGAGGAAATCATTGAGTGACATCCTCCCTCGGTATAGCGCTACGCGCCAGGGAATAGGCAATAGTGAAGACAAAAGCTTACCTGACAAGGGATTGACCCTTCGACTTCGCTCAGGGTCAAGGGATTTGAATTTTTCTTGATATGTCCTAACCTTAGTGCGTAGTGCTATAAATCAAAGATTATACCGAGGGCTTCCTATAGGTTGAGATCCTCAACGAATATCATACCCGCCCAGTCACAGAGATTATGCGCTAGCTCCCAGTGGTAGTTTTTTCTGATGTTGGCGATTCGTTCATGCAGTCGGCTAACTTTAGCTTGAGCTTTTTGGAGGTTATTACTCCCCTTGCGTTTTTTAGATACCCTCTGTTGCAGCAATTTAAGCTTGCGTTCGAGTTTCCGAAAAGGCTTAGGATTGGGGAATAATTTACCGTTTGAAACGGCTGCAAAGTGGCTGATTCCTACATCTATTCCTATGGCTTCACCATGAGGCATTGGCTGAGGTACATCTAGATCCCATTGCAGGGTTAGCATGACGTACCAACCTGATGCCCGTTTGACTACACGGACTTGCTTGATGGTTGCCCCATCCGGGATTGGACGCGATTGGTTAAACTTGACCAACCCAATCATGGGTAGTTTAACCGCAGTCCCTTGAATGGGTTCTTTCCCCAGTTGAGGAAACACGAAAGACCGCATTCTGCCAGCTTTCTTGAACCGTGGGAAACCGTGACCACCTTCCCACATACTGACAAACGCTTTTTCTAAACGCTTGAGCGTTTGTTGTAGCACTTGTGAGTGTACCCGTTTTAGATTTTTACGGGTTTTTCGGTAGGCGGTTAGGGCTACGGCTTGCCTGTTGTAAGTAGGTCTAGGGGCATCAGCCGAAATGATGTATTCAGATCGGAGTGAGCAAGCGTTGATCTGACAACTACGCGACTTGAACCAATCCTTTCTTTCTGCTAATGCGTAATTATACACACGGCGATTCTGCTCTAGCCAATCTTCAAAAATGGCTACCTCGTTTTTATTTGGTTTTAGCTTGAATTCGTAGGTCAGATTGAACAACTTGCATCACCTCCTAATCCTAGTATAAACTATTAACTAACTACCGTCAGGACGTTTGCTAGGACTCGTGGCTAAGGCCACTAGCTAGACGCTTTGCTCGGTTTCATCTCCCGGCTGTAGAGCGCGGGAGTCTTCACCATCGCTCACGCGATAAATACTGCCGATCGCAAATAAAAATACCAGGTAGCTCACCGCTTGCACTAAGTAGATTTTGGCTCGATAGCCAAATAAAGCCTTAAGCACCAAACCCGGAAACTTATTGTCAGGTAAGATACCACTGGTATTCCAAACCCTTGGTCCGAGAAGACAGGAATGGTCTTCAGCAAAGTGGTCATAGTAGAAGCACAAGGCTTGTGACTGAGGGTTTATCTGTGCCAAGGCAGCAGCAGCTTGGTCAAAATGGGCTAAAGCCCCCACAACTAAACCCGCAACAATCAGGAGTAACAAAACGCCCATAACCTGGAAAAACTGACGGATGTTAATCTTGACGCCCCACTTGAATAGGAGAAAACCAATGACCACAGCTCCAACTATGCCACCCACTGCTCCTAAAGCTGGCACCAGTCCCTGTTGAAACTTAGCAACGATAAATACCACGGTTTCAAAACCCTCTCGCAAGACGGCAATGAAAATTAAGCTAAAAACACCCCAACCCCCATCCACACCTTCTGCGATCGCAGATGTGATAGTCCCTTCAATTTCAGCTTAAACAGTCATTTTCTCATGATTTTAGCGATTGAAATCGCTGCTACACAAACAAAGCCTGCCTCCGCAGGCTGAATTGAGTCCTTGCCTTGCGGACGCAAGTTTGTATAGCCCCAGACTTCTAGTCTGTGGGCGATTGGCTTTCACTTTCACCAATTAACGTAAATGCTGCCCAATCCCGGAGATCGGGATGGTTTTCCATTGTGGTTAACATGGCTTTTCGTAAGGCTTGGGCTTTGTCAGAATTTTGCTGTAAATTGGCATAAAATTCCTGCATTAAAAAGGCGGTGGGTGAGTCAGGAATTGACCACAAAGAAACAATCACACTAGACGCCCCTGATGCAATTAAAGCACTCGATAAACTAGCCACCCCATCACCACTAATACTCCCTCGCCCCGTATTACAAGCGCTGAGAACCACTAACTCCGCATTCAGGTTTAAATCCAGGATTTCTCTTGCCGTTAGCCAGCCATTATCCGTCTGCGTTGGTGCTAACGCGATCGCACTCTCCCATCCTTGCTGTTCATCAAAGATACCATGAGTGGCGAGATGAATCACTCGTGACGCGGGCATCTGCGGCACAATCTCGGCTTTCGTGGCTACCTCTCCGGTAATCGCTTGGGTATTCACCAACGATGCAATCGCCTGGGCTTCTTGTTCAGCGGCAGGTAATGGCGAGAACTCTCCAGGCATGGGGTGAGGATTTCCCACGACTAACCATTGTTGCACAGAGTCGGGACGATTCACCCGAGTTTGCCGGGTAATATCCAATACCATTATCGCTGGAGCCGTTAAAATGGTGTGTTTTTCCAGCAAATAATTACCCGACTCATCTTGTAGAGGAGAGAAGGGAATCATCAACAGAGATTGTTGGGGAATGAAGATAACATGAGCGTTAGGATCAGTGGGCAATTTATCCGCGATCGGTTCAATTAAAACCTGATACAATTGCCTAAACGGGGGAATCTTACGCCGAGAGAAACCAACACCCCACTGGGAAGCGGCGAGGGATTGACGAATGTTGCTTACATACTCTGTCAGCGTCGTCTTTTGCTTCTGCCAAAGTTGAGTAAGATTGCTCTGGCGAAAGGTGATTTTTCCGGTTGGTTCAATCACCCAAATAAAGAGTTCTTCGGGTTGATTCGCCTCAGCCAAGGGATTATCAATAATCGAGTATTCGATCAGAGTGGCGTTTCGCTCTTGGGCAATTTGTTGAATCTGCTCAATGGTTGGTTCTGCCATAACAGCCGTAATTGTTGACCCGTTAGGATCACCCCTATTTACTAATTCGCTCAACCCCCTCACCCGACTCTGCTCAGACACTAAAAGTGCTTCATTAATTTTACCCTGAGCAATTAATACTTTTTGCAATAGCTGATAAATTGCTGCCTGTGTTTCTAAGCGTTGGGATTGGGTATCCTGGCTTTTCTGATTCGGTGATACCGATGCCAAACTCTGAATTCCTAGGCGCAATCTTTGCTCGGCGGCTTGATATTTACCGTTCTGATATAACCCCCATCCCAGATAATTTAAAGACTTGGCTATACCCACGCGATCGCGAGTATCCTGATAGAGGGTCAATGCTTGCTGACTCGACTGTATCGCCGCATCCCATTCCTGCTGGCGCAACTGTTCAATTCCTTGGTTCAACCATCGCTCCGCCTCGGCTTTACGGGCATTAATTGAGAACGCCAACAGAGGCGTTTTGGAGAATAATCCAGTTGAATTTAATCGCAACGGAACTGAGACGCCAACAAAAATACTGACGAAGGTAGCGCATCCAAGTCTCTTCCATCCCATGACTAAAGCCCTGATTCAGTATTTAGCAGATATCCGAAACCTTACACTATTATGCCTCCTGCCTCATTGTTACATACCAAAACTATTGGGATTATCGGGTTTACTTAAATCCAATGTCATCACCTGATTTAGCAAAGCTTGATTAGAATCTAAAACCATCAATAATTGTTGAAACTGTACATTCATTTTTTGCTCCAAAATCTTCAAATTTAAGACCACTTGTCGGGCTTTCTCTTCCGATAAACTGAATTTCCCCATAACCTGCTGCACTTCGTCCTGAGAAATCCGCACCGTCATCTGGGTAAACTCAGAGAGGCGAGGCGGAATTTTATTAATATTGTCCGCCTGATCACCATGATTATAGAAATGAATCCCTTGACGATCCACAAAGAAATCGGCAAACGGTTTTAATCCCTCATCGAGAACCATTTGCGTCGCTTGAATTGCCTCTGGTAGTATTTTTCCCAAGCCGACATATACCATAAACCAAGCCAGGATATGATGCTTTGCCCCTAGGGATTCCTCTAACCGTTGAGCGACTTGAATCAAGAAGTTTCTGGCAACTTCCGCTCGCAATGATTCCGGTTGTTCGCTAGGAATGTCATAGAGCGCGGTTTTCAGGAGTTTATTAAGACGGGGTTGATTTTGGTTGAGTGTAGCCTCAACCACGGCTGAAACTAAATGAGTGTGTATATTATCATTAGAGGGTTGAGAATCCATGGGATAACTCTTTCTCCTAAATTAGGTTCAAAAATAGCTGAGCAATAACAAAGATTGTACATTGTTCATGGTTTATTGTTCAGGGTATTCCTGCAACCAAACCGGATCTTTCCCATCATAGAGGAATGGAGGGCGATCCGCTTGCCAAAATGAACAACTGGACTCTGTTCAATCGGCTCGGATCGCCCTATACTCAAATCATTGGGTCAAAAGGTGTTTCCGCGACATTTTGTTACATAGGCGCAGGTTCCTCAATCGTCCAAGGAATCGGCGCAGTGGTTTCCTGTCGTTCCAGATATTGACTCAACGCATAAGCCATATCTCCACGAGTCATAGGGGCGAGAGGATCAATAGAATTAGTCAGGGGATCGATATTAACAAACCCCTCATACAAAGCCGTTGCCATTGACTTTCTTGCCCAAGTTGGGATTTTCTCAGCATCGGGATAGCGCGAAAGCAGTTCAGCCACCGTATCCTCTGGAAACTGAAACACGCCATAGGCTTGAGCTAAGATAGAGAAAGCTTCGGCACGAGTAACCCGTTGATTGGGAAAAAATCGTCCCTGACGGTAACCCGTCATAACATTATTTTGCAAGACTAATTGAATATCGCGATATGCCCAGTGAGAGGTAGGTACATCGAGAACAGCAATAGGTTCGTCGGGTTGGGCGACTCGTTTTTCTAAGTCAAAGGTTTTGACTAAAATCGATGCCAACTCAGCCCGATTGAGGATTCTTTGTCCCTGAAAATCCCCATCGCGATCGCGAGTCATCCATCCCGCCGCGATAACCTGTTCAACGGGGTCAAGGGTTGTTGACTCTTGGGCAACAACGGGAAGACTTTGCAGTAAAAATACCAGAGGTAGGATGCCAAAAATGCGACGCATAGTGTAAAGTACCAATCCTTTGATCAACGCCAATGGTTTCCAGAAGCATTGACGTTACCAGCAACGAGCGAGTTTCAACCAGATTAATATAAACGCTAAAGCGCTTACTACAAACGCACCGATCGCGGATGTTCTCATCCAGTCAGGTTATCTTGATCAGCGATATCATATCCAGCCGTTCAAAGGACAAAGGACATAAGACAAATCTAGCGAAATAATTCAGCAAAAAACCGATTCATTGCCGCCCAAGAGCGCTTATCTGCCTTCTCATTGTAAGCCACTCCCGTTGAAGGATCATTCCCCGCATTCGGATCACTAAAGCTGTGAACAGCATTACCATACATAACCATTTGCCAGTCTACATTGGCATAGTTCATTTCCCGTTTAAACGCATCAACTTGCTGATCAGGAACTAAAGGATCGGCTGCACCATGCAACACCAGAACTCTACCTTTAATCGCTTGAGCATCTGCGGGATTGGGTGTATCCAAATTGCCATGGAAACTAACAACCCCAGCCACTGGCGCACCACTGCGGGCTAATTCTAATACTGTACCGCCCCCAAAACAATAGCCGATCGCGGCAACTTGATTCCCATCCGTCAACGGATATTGTTGCAACACTTGTAATCCAGCCTGAGCGCGATCGCGCATTAATTGGCGATTGGATCGATAAATCGTCGCTTGTTCTCTGGCGGCTTCGTTAGTTTTGGGTCGAATTCCTTTACCATAAATATCAGCCGCAAATGCCACATAACCCAATTCAGCAAGTTGTTTTGCCCGTTGCTTCTCGTAATCTCCCAACCCTTTCCAAGCGTGAACCACCATCACACCAGGGCGCTTTCCCTGAATCTCGTCATCGTAAGCCAGAAAGCCTTGGAGTATAGTATCACCCTGTTGGTATTCAATCACTTGAGTGCGGACTTCAGCTAAAGCAATGGCTGAACTCAGTAGAGTAAATAGTGGAGCGACGATCAGCGAGGTGAGTAGACTTTTCATAGCAGTTAGAGTAAGTTATTTGGTTAGGATATCTTATTTGGATAGAATTCGGAACTAGCAATTAGCCATTCAAAGCCATATAGAGGTTTTAGCGGAACATCTCTCTACAAAGTCAATCCTCTAAATCGTGGTTTTGTTGCCCGATGAGCA
Organism: Coleofasciculus sp. B1-GNL1-01; assembly: GCF_040220235.1. Classification (NCBI taxonomy): domain Bacteria; kingdom Bacillati; phylum Cyanobacteriota; class Cyanophyceae; order Coleofasciculales; family Coleofasciculaceae; genus Coleofasciculus; species Coleofasciculus sp. B1-GNL1-01. The sequence goes on along the minus strand of NZ_JAVJTO010000016.1, from coordinate 15,429 downwards.
TCCTCCTGAAGTAATAATTGAACCACACTCGCCGGATTTTCTGCCCCCATCACCGCACCAATGACAGCAACGGCTTGTGCCCCTTGTGCGATCGCAGCACTCACTCGCCCTGGTTCAATTCCACCAAGGGCGACTAATGGGCGATAACTGCGCCTAACGCTATCTCTCAATCCCTGTAAACCTAATGTGTTGCGCTGATCCTCCGGTTTTGACAGAGGGGAGTAAACTGGACTAATCGTAGCATAGTCAGCCAAACCAATGTCATTCTGATCCAGTGCGTCGGTTCCATGACGCGAGACTCCTATAAGCATCTCAGGTGGAAGTTGTTGACGTACAGGTTCAATAGCCGTCGTTGATGATAGATGAACTCCCGCTAGATTGTATTCTAATGCTAATTGAGGATAGCTGTGTACGAGCAACAATACACCCGTCGAGTCAGTTAACGGCTTCAAGTTACTAATTAGGGTAGCAATCTCTGAAATCGTCGCTTTTTTGTCACGGATAAGTATAGCAATACGCCGAGAATTAATGTCGTTTAGGAGACTTGTTAGAGTTTGTTCTACAGTTCGACCTGCCCGATGACAAGCGGCTTTGTCAGTAATGAGTAAAAGCTCGAATGGTATAGCAGAATAATTATTAGTCATTGGCATTTTTTTGGTATAATCAATCGATCAATAAGTCCTGAACTAAAGCCCTGAACTAAAGTACTCTTCGAGAAGCCGCTCCGCGTCTACGGGCTAAAAGCTAAAACCCGTTAAAACGGGTTCAAAGAGTCACGCCAGTAAATTTTAGCTTACTTTCGCTTTAAAGTTGAGATTCTTATAACTAATCCTTTGAAAGGAGATGTTTATAGTCCAGAGATATCTATTTAGTTATTTGAGGTTAGTTATTTAGATGAATTTGGTATAATGGTATGAGTCCGTGCCATTTGACTTAAATCCATGATGAAAAGGGATGAAGTAATCGCAATTATTACGGCACACCGAGAACAGTTACAGGAGATGGGCGTAAAGTCCCTGGAGTTATTTGGTTCAGTAGCACGGGATGAAGCTCGTCCAGATAGTGATGTAGACTTCTTGGTAGAGTTTAATCGACCAGTGGGACTATTTGAATTCATAGCCGTGCGACTTTATTTAGAAGATATTTTGGGGTGTTCTGTAGATATGGGTACCCAGAAGGCGTTAAGGGAACATTTGCGGGAACCTGTACTAAAGGATGTCATCCGTGCCTTCTAGAGATTGGCAGCTACGCATTCAAGATATTCTGCAATCCATTGCCGAAATTTTACAAAGGACAGAGGGAATGGAATTTGAAGATTTCATGGTAAACAGAACTATTATTAAAGCTGTCCTCTACGACTTTGGTATTATTGGTGAGGCGGCTAGAAATATTCCCCCTGAAATTCAATCTCGCTACCCCCAGATACCTTGGCGATTGATGGGGGATATGCGAAATATTATTTTTCATGAATACTTCCAGGTAGAATTAGAGATAATTTGGAGAGCGATTAAAAATAATCTTCCCTTGCTGGCTTTACAATTACAGGAGGTACTGGAAAGCGAATAAAATGGAGAATAAGTAATACAAAAATCTACAACTTGCCTTTTTAACCCTAACCAAGACATCTTGACATAGGCGCAACGTACCTTTGTTTGATTCTCAAGGCTTTACTAACAATTGCAGCTACTTAAAGGATGGTAAAATAGGTTTCAGTTGGGCTAATGGGTAATAGTTTTAAGGTTTGATTTTTCAAGTCCAGTTCAATTCCCAATGCTTCCAGTGGGATAACACCTAGTAAGGGATCACTTCCTCCTGGAAGTTCCAAACATTCAAATGTTCCTTCTCGTCCCAACAGAGAGATTTTGGCATCTTGAAAGATTCTCGCTTTGCCAATTCCCGTAGCTGTGGCGACATCGACTTCTTTAAGGAGTTTTAATCCTAACTGATTAATGATAGATTTAGGTAGACACAAGGTTGTGGCTCCCGTATCGACTAAAACGTTAGTTAAGGTGATAGAGCGCACTCGATCAGCAGGAATCAGACCATCTTCGGCATTAGCTTGATCAATACGATTAGTGATAACTAGGGTCGTTTTAACTTTTCCCATTAAGTTATTAGTAGTAGGTTGCATAATTATAAGTCGATGTGTCCTTTTGTCTGGGGCAATACCCGGTTATATTACAGCATCTGGCATCAACAGAAGTTCTCATGAGATGATCGCGCAGCAAGGTCGGTGTTGTATTTGGGAGGAATGAAACGATAGGAGCAATGCACAAATTTTATGTCTCAAAACGTTGACAAGACAGCCAAAACACTTGCTTATAAATTACCCTTCTTGCGACACACATCTCATCTATGGATGTTGGGTTCCATCAGGCATAATCGCACCTTTGAGATTGGCACCTTTGAGGTTAGCACCTTTGAGGTTAGCATCCAGCAAGTTGGCATACTCCAGATCAGCATTCCCTAAGTGGGCAACTGCCAGGTTAGCATTAGTCAGATCAGCACCCTCTAGGTTAGCATCCCAAAGGATGGCATACTGGAGGTTGGTAGCCATCAAATTGGCACCTTTGAGGTTGGCTCCCTCTAAAGAGGTGTTTATCAAATTAGCACCCGCTAAGTTAGCACCCTCCAAGTTAGCATCTTTAAGGTTAGCACTCGCCAAGTTAGCACTCGCCAAGTTAGCACCCTCCAGGTTGGCATCTTTAAGGTTGGCATGCCCGAGTCCAGCTCTCTTCAGGTTGGCATCTTTGAGGTTGGCATTCCCAAGTCCAGCACCCGTCAGGTTAGCATACTCTAAGTCAGCACCCTGCAGATTACATCCTAGACATCTGTTTCTTTCTAGCAACTGCTTCTCTGGTTGAGACTCCAGCAACTGCTTCTCTGGCTGAGGAGTGATAACAGTTGTTCCCACCCCGGCGACAATACCCAAGGTGGCTAACCCCACAATATAAGTGAGCGTTCTCCCTTTGATCACACCGACTAAATTCTCGACGCGATCAGCCTTACCAACCCACCGTTTTGACTTAAGCGCCTCCAACGCAACCTCTGCATTCTGGAAGCGCTGTTTCACATTCGGTGCTATCATCTTCTCCAACCAGGCGATAAAGCTAGGATTGAGTTGGGGAACTAATTTCTTGATATCAAACCGATAGTTATCATCAATTAAATTACTGATATTGAGCGATCGCGTGCCTGTGAGTAAGCAAAATAACGTTACTCCTAAACTATAAAGGTCAGAAGCCTCTGTCAGGGGACGTCCAAACTGTTCCTCCGGTGGCATAAATCCCAGAGTTCCCGCCGCTACGCTACTGAGCGCCATTTGCTCACCCCCAATCCTAGCCAAGCCAAAATCTACCAAATAAGCATTCAAATACTTGTCTACCAGGATATTTTCGGGTTTGATATCCCGATGGAGCATTGGCGGAACGCGCTGTTGCAAATAAACTAATATTTCTAAGACTGACACCGCTATTTGCTGAATCTGCTCGGGAGTAAAGCTACGTCGTTCGGCTAAAGATGGCGCATTTTTATACTCCTGCACTAGGCAAAAGCCTTGTAGTGTTTCAAAGGAATCTAAATAACGAGGAATGCGGGGATGATCCAGTTGTTGCAAAACTTCAATCTCCCGTTGATAGGCTTTATAGCCTGACCAACTAGCATCGGCTAGGGCAAAGCGAAACTCTTTGATCACAGCCTTTTGGTCTGAGTTGAGGGCTTGTGCCAAGTAAGTAATGCGTCCGGCTTCGCGGTTGCGTCTTAGCTCTTGAAGAACGTGATAGTCGTATTGGTCAAAATCTGGATGGTTGCTCATTGGTCTGATACGGCTTCCCCATGATCTGAATTATAAGCGCGATCGCTCCCTAAACAGTACGGCAGAAATACTTGGGTATTTTCTTGACGGCTGTTCAAATAATCGACCCCGACTACTTAAACTAGAAGATAGAGGTTTAGATTTTGCATCATGGTCACGCTTCAACTCCGACAACTCGACGTACCCCCCGGTCAACGATTGCTGATCCATGATGTCGATTGGTCAGAATTTGAACAAATCTTGAACGAGTTGGGTGAAAAACGCACCGCTCGAATTGCCTACAGCCAGAAAACATTAGAAATCCGGATGCCACTACCCAAACATGAGCGAGAAAAATCGATTATTGGTGATCTAGTCAAAATTATATTAGAAGAAGTAGAAATAGACTGTGAATGCTTTGGTTCAACCACCTTCAAACGTCAAGAGATGGGTTACGGCATTGAACCAGATGAATGCTTCTACATCCAAAATCATCAAGTCATGGTGGGTAAAGAGCGCATCGATTTATCAGTTGATCCACCGCCCGATCTGGCTATTGAAGTGGATGTCACCTCGAAAACTCAGATGGAGAGTTACATTAGCTTAGCAGTGCCAGAACTTTGGCTGTGCGATCGCGGCGAACTGAAGATTTATACCTTACAATCAGGACAATATCAGTCAGTTTCCACCAGTCCCACATTCCCAGGACTACCGATTTTAGACCTCGTAGCAGACGTTCTCACCCAAAGTAGCACGATTGGTAGAAGTCCTGCCCTACGAGCCTTTCGTAAGCAAATCCGAAATCTCAATTCTCAAATCTCCTATGGCGATTAGTTAATGTACCAGATCCCCGATTTCTAGATCTCCGACTTTTAGATCCCCGACTTCTTCAACAAGTCGGGGATCTCTCTCTAAAGTATGGCTGATTACTGATTACGGTTTTTGATGGTGAAACGCTCGATTTCTGGGCAAAATTCATCAGATCGTCTAGATTGGATTCGCATACGGCTGATATAACAATTGACTATGCCCGAAGAAAAACCCACTGAACAGAAAACACTCACCCTAAAACCGGGTACATTATGGTCAACGGTTCAAAAGACAACTGAACACGCCCTCGAATGCGGCGCACTGCAACCGATCGCAACGGAGTATGAGTTCGTCGAACAGGATGGGATTCGCTTTCTGGTGCGGATTGTCTCTAACCTGGATCGCAAAGCCAAAGCCAAGAAGCAGCAGCAGAAGAAAAAAGCTGACTTTAACCCCTTTCTCCCTTACGAGGAAGATTTATTCGTGGCTAATATTTCCGATACTCACCTGTGTCTGTTAAATAAATTCAACGTAGTTGATTATCACCTCCTCATCGTCACCCGCGAGTATGAAGACCAGGATAATTGGCTAACATTATCCGATTTTCAGGCAATGTGGGCAGGTTTAGCGGAAATTGATGGTTTAGTCTTCTATAACGGCGGCAAAATAGCGGGTGCGAGTCAGCGACACAAACATTTACAGCTTGTCCCTTTACCCTTCACACCGGAGACATCCAAGCTACCCATCGAACCCGCGATCGCATCGGCTCATTTCCAGGATTCCATTGGTACAATACCCAGCTTTCCATTTGTTCATGCCCTAACGCGATTCAATCCTGGTTGGATAGACACGCCAAACGTTGCCGCCAAAGCCACTCTGGACGCTTATCACAGGCTTTTGGATGCTGTAGGTATACCCCACGAGGGACTCAAACAATCCGCCCCCTACAACCTGCTAGCTACACGAGAATGGATGCTGCTTGTGCCGCGATCGCAAGAAGAGTTTGAGTCGATTTCAATAAATTCACTTGGCTTTGCCGGGGCGCTGTTGGTTCGCAATTCCCAGCAAATGCAGAGTCTCAAAGACGCCGGTCCGGTGACTATCCTCAAACATGTATCGAATTAACGTAGGCGCGGAAGTCCTCACCCTCAACGTCAGTAGGGTGAGGATGGACAGCGGGAAATCGGAAGTATGAAGATTTCCAAATACTTTTAGCGCTATAATGGCAGCAACCCTCCTAGGTCTACATGGTAATGCATGGGAAGACAGATGGCTGGGCTAGGTGTGATAGAGATGTAGTCCTTGCGCGGCTCGGAACTCGACCACCGTTCGCTTTTTAGCGTCCTCCAAAAGAATAGCGCAAGATGCCCAATGGCATTACTCGGTTAGTACAGACGCTTCAAAAGCGCGTCTCTACAACCACAAACCGCGAAAATCAAGCGGACTAACAAAATATCACTGTCTGCGGAAGGCGGACGGCTGCCTGTTGACGCCCTTGTAAGACCAATGGAGGGCAACCTTTAGAGGCGTTGGCGGATGAAACGGGAAACCCTGAAGACGAATAAGACCGTCATTGTTTAGCTAAGTTAGAAGCCCTAACTTCAGCGAAGCAAGTTAGGGTACTTCACTAGTACAGATCCCCGACTTCGTAGGAGTTGTCGGGGATCTCAATGTCAGATCTTAAACGATCTGGTTAATCGCTTCACTCGGACCGACTAAAGAAATATAAGGTTCCCCAAAGAAACGCTGTGCCGCCGCTTGTGCCATCTCTGGCGTGACTTGGGCAATCTGCTGCTGAAACTTCAGATCAAACTCAATTCCCAATCCTAGGGTCTCATACCAGCCATAAATCTGGGCAAGTTGAGCATTAGTTTGTTTCCCTAAAGCATATTGACCCAAAAGTTTATTTTTAGCCGCTTGGAGTTCCGCTTCACTCAACCTGAAACTGCAAAGGCGTTCTACTTCTGTCCGCAATCCCTCCATCGCGATTACTGTATTTTCTGGGGCGGTTCCCATATACGTCACAAATAGGGAATCACACTGGCGCGTGGGGTAAAACGCCGAAACATCATAAGCTAATCCTCGTTTTTCCCGCAATTCCACAAATAAGCGACTCGAAAGCCCATTTCCTAGATAAGTATTCAGTAGTTTTAGCGCCCCATAATCTGGATCAGTAACCGATGAGGCTAAATACCCCAGCATTACCACCGATTGTTGGGTTTCCTGAGGGGTGACAACGTGGCAAGGCTGAGGGGTAATTAAGGGTAATGTGGGTGTTGGTAAGGGAGTTGAGGGCGGTTGCCAATCCCCAAAGACTTGTTCAATCTGCTGTACGGCGGCTTCCGGTGAAATTCGACCGGCGACACTAATCACTAGGTTATCCGGGCGGAAATAGGTTTGATGATAGTCTTTTAAATCTGTCGGTAACAATTCAGAAACCGTGGCTTCCGTACCCAATACAGAGACAGCATAGGGGTGATCCTGATATAATGCCTGTCGCAACTGCTCAAAGGCAACGCTAAACGGTTGCTCTTTTTGGGAACGAATATCCTGAATCGTTAGATAGCGTTCCAATTCTACCTCAGTTTCCGGGAAACTAGGCGATCGCAAAATCTGCCCCGCTAGGGTTAACATATCCAGCCAGTCGGAGGATACCGTTTTCAGCGATAATAAAAAGTAATCCGTGGCGGCATCTGTATTCAGTTGAGCGCCGACTGATTCGACTCGTTCGGCGATTTCAATTGAGGTCAGGTCTTGGGTTCCTTTGGTCAAAACCGCCGCTAGGAGATGGGTTAATCCCGCCTTATCTCGTGGTTCTCGTTGGCTACCCGTGCGAAAAAATAGGCGTGAGGCAATAATATCAGCGGCTGAATTCTCGATAGCGATAACGACAATGCCATTATCTAAAACCGTGCGATGGATAATGGACTGTTGGGGTGAGGCAGTTAGACTAGAAGGCATAATCGATAATTTAAAACATTCAACATTCAAAACTCGGTCGGGGCGGGTTTAGTTGCATCTGGGTAAGGATAAGAAACGATAGTCGTCAAACCCGCCCCTACAGACGCACCATGTAGAGACGCGCCATGGCGCGTCTCTCAAAATAATTCTCCCATCAGCAAATCTTCACTCACGGGTTTGAGAACAGTTACGGCATAGTGATAAGGAGAAAGATAACGCTGCGCTAAGTGCATCAAGTCTACGGGAGTCAGTCGTTGAATTTGCACGGGATAGGTGACAGCTAATTCTGCGGATGCGATCGTGTTGTAATAGCCATACAATCCAGCTATTTGACCAGCAGCTTCGGTAGAAAAAATATAGTCATTACACAATAATCGCTGACAGCGACGGATTTCTTCAGAGGATATCGGTGTCTGCTGTAGGTCTAATAGATGCTGGCAAATCAAGGCTTCGACTTGTTCTAAATGCTCAGGATCAAGATAGGCGCTGATGGTAAACAAGCTCGAATCCCGCTGGAGTGAAAAACCACTGCCAATATTTTGAACCAGTCGTTCTTCTTCCCGCAATTGTCTCACTAACCGGGATGAGCGTCCATCGGCTAATAATACCGAAAGTAAATCTAAACCATAAGCATCTTTTAACTGATCCACACCGGGTCCAACCCAAGCCATAAATAGGCGGGCTTGTTCAATTCGGGGTAAATACAGTTCCTGACGCCGAATCTCAGTCATCGGGGGTTCGGCTTCGGCGATGAATTGGGGATAATCACTGGGAGTCGGAAACGAGGCAAAAGACTGATTGACTAAATTTAGCGCTGATTCTTGTTCTACCCCGCCAATAATCACCACTGTCATATTCTCCGGTTGGTAGTGATTGGCGTGGAAACGGCGCATCTGCTGAGACGTGTGCGCCCTCAATTGTTCTTCGCTACCCAAAACCGAGCGCCTATAGGGGTGATATTGGTATATTATTTCTGAGAGTGCCTGAAAACCTAACCAGTCAGGATTGTCGTAACAGGAGCGAATTTCTTCTAGTACCACATCCCGTTCGCGATCAAATTCGATGTCCGGAATCGCTGGCGATAACAGTAAGTCCGCTAACGGGGGTAAGGTTTCGTCAAGGTATTGTGCGGCGGTGGTAATAAAGAAATGGGCATAATCGTGGCTAGTCGCCGCATTTGTCAGCCCCCCATGACGTTCAATCACCTGATCAAATGCACCGGGAACCAGTCGCTGTGTCCCTTTGAAAATCATGTGTTCTAAAAAATGAGCCATCCCGCACCATTCATCGGGTTCGACAATTGCCCCAGCCCTCACCCAGACATCAACCACAACGACAGGTGTTGCAGGTAAATGCTGGTGAATGACGGTTAACCCATTGGCGAGTTTGAATATATCACCAGGAAATTTGGTAGAAATCAGTGGCTCAGATAGCAATGTCTCTAAAATCTCAAATGTCGGTTAAGTTAAATTAGTCCCATCTTAGCGTCTGAGGGCGTTTATGATGAAATTTGCTTAAAACATACATAATAAAGCAAAGTAAGCCAGGTTGTAGAGGCGGGTTTGACTGATAACGCTTTGGACACAACCTCTAACTTCACAACCTGCGCTGGTTAGGGAATCTGAGAAGCAGCAGAACCATGTCTAGAAAAATTGACCAAATTCTGGTTATTGATGTCGAAGCGACGTGTTGGCAAGGCAAACCTCCACCGGGACAAGAAAGCGAAATTATCGAAATTGGGGTTTGTCTGCTGGATTGCCATTCGCATTCCGCTGTTAAGACAGAGAGTATCTTGGTTAAACCAGCACGCTCAACGGTGAGTGAATTCTGTACTGAGCTAACGACATTAACTCAGGAACAAGTGGAGCAAGGCATGTCCTTTGCTCAAGCCTGTGAACGTCTCCAAAAACGCTATTTATCCCATCAACGAGTTTGGGCGAGTTATGGGGAGTATGATAAAAATCAATTTCAAAAACAATGTCAATCCTTTGGCGTTGAGTATCCGTTTGACTCGCGACATATTAATGTGAAGACATGGTTGGCGCTGGCTCATTCGTTACAGAAGGAAGTTGGTATGTTAAAAGCCCTGTTTTTGCTCAAACTGTCGTTACAAGGCACACACCATCGTGGTGTTGACGATGCGGCGAATATTGCCCGAATTTTGTCTCAATTACTGTGGAATCAGGATAGGAGAGTTAACCAATTCTTAGATTAATTCGTTGTCAAGGTTTGAGAGGCATTGAAAAAAACTTAATACATTCTAAATTTGGTTGGGCTTACTTAAGGTAATCCCAAGTTAAAATAGCTTGATTAATGGTGAAATTCATGAAGCTTAATAAATCATTTCTATTTAAAGCAATTTTAATATTAGCTATTGTTGTATTTTCTTTGAAAGCTCCCCTGTCTTCTTCTCTAAACTCTAGTTTCATTACGACAAATAATGTATTAAATAAAACTATCAATTTGTCTTTAAATTATGCCTATTTTGAGTTTAATGATAACTCCCCAAATACAGATTTATTTGGAGATGAATTGGATCAGGACAAAAAAAATGAGACAACTGATCCCATATCATTTTGGATGGGCTTGGCTATGGCTTCTGTCGCTTTTGGCTTTGCTTTTTTAATTTTAATTGCTGGACTAGGTTTTATTTTTCAATGGGATGAAAACGTAATGGCTATTATATTGTCTTTTATAGGGGGAACTACTTTTTTTATTGCCTTCGTATTCATGGGAATTGCCTTAATTTATAGCGCTTTTGAATAATTTGCAATGAAAATTAATAGTAGATTTTTTATAGTAATAAAAATGCCAGAAATACATTGCTACTGTTCCCTGTTCCCTGCTTTCTTTTACGCTAAACGCCAATTTTAAGCCTCAAACAAAAATACTATAACGAATAGAATATAAAATAAATTACCATTGAGGAATGCCATTTAATAAAAGTCCGGCTGCTTCCTTGGTTAACGGTCTAGAAAATAAATACCCTTGTCCTTGTTCGCAGTTTAGTAGTTTCAATTCCGTCAATTGTTCTGGAGTTTCGACCCCTTCAGCAATGACATCCATTCTTAAACTATGAGCTAGAGTAATAATCGTTCTAATAATCTCAGCGTTGCGATTTTGCTGATTCATTTGGCTAACAAAAGAACGGTCAATTTTAAGGGTATTCACGGGAAATCTGTGTAAGTAACTTAAGGACGAATATCCCGTGCCGAAGTCATCCACTGACAACTGTATATTTCTCGCTCTCAATTGCAGCAGCATCTTGGTGACTGTTTCAGCGTTTTCCATTAAGACACTTTCCGTAATTTCTAGCTTCAAAAAACTACCATCTAACCCTGTTTCTGCTAAAATATGATCAATTTGCTCAATTAGATCCGGCTCCTTAATCTGTTTACCCGATAAATTAACACTAATTTTCAATGGCTCTGGTGTGGGGAATTGGGTTTGCCACATCCGCAGTTGACGACAAGCTTCATAGAGTACCCACTCTCCCAGAGAAATAATCAGTCCAGTATCTTCAGCAACTGGGATAAACTCGACTGGAGAGACTAACCCTCGTTCTGGATGTCGCCAACGTACCAGTGCTTCAAATCCAGTTAGCGTCCCTGTTACTAATGAGGTGATCGGTTGATAATAAACTTCAAATTCCTGCCGTTCCAATGCTCGTCGCAAATCATTTTCCAAGGTCAATAATTCTAGGGCGCGAGCATGCATAATTTTATCAAAGATTTCATGACGGGCTTTGCCGAGTTCTTTTGCCCGATACATGGCAATATCAGCATCCCGCAAGATATCTTCGCTGCGCTCATATCCTGTAGAACTGAGGGCAATGCCAATACTAGCACTCGTAAATACCTCATGATTATTCAGATGAAAGGGGGATTTTAAGGTTGCCTGAATCCGCTCAGCTACACGAGTGGCATCTTTAATATCTTTGATATCTTCGAGGAGAATTGTAAATTCATCGCCACTTAAATGGGCAACAGTGTCAGTGGTGCGTACACACTTTTCTAGCTGACGGGCGGTGGCAATTAGGAGTTTATCCCCGACATCATGCCCCAAGCTATCATTCACTACTTTAAAGCGATCCAAATCCAGAAACAGAACCGCAAATAAATAATCCTGATTTCGTTTTGCTAATTTAATGGCATGGTTAACCCGCTCCATAAATAGAGTACGATTCGGTAAGCTGGTTAAGCTATCATGTAAAGCATCGTGGCATAACTGTTCTTCTACGTGTTTGCGGTGACTAATATCAGTAATCGAGAAAACAATATGGGTGATAACTCCATCGGCATCTTTTAAGGGGGCGCCATTAATTGAAAGGTATTTACGGGTTCCATCTGCCCATTCAATCGCGTGCTGGACATCGAAAACCGGTTGACCTGTGACCATCACCTGTTGGAATGGTAGTTGTTCCTCTGGAAAGGGTCCACCTTGAAAATCAGTAATCTGCCAAGTGGGAGAGTTGTATCGACGTTCGACTAATTCGGATTGAGTTAAACCGAGGACTTGCTGCGATCGCGCGTTGGCAAAGATAATGTTACCGTGAGCATCAACGACGTTAATTGCGGCGACACTGGTTTGCATGATGCCCTGGAGTAGGTCGTTTTCGGGACAGAGTTGGGCTTCGATTTGTTTACGTTGGGTAATATCCCTGGCAATCCCATCAATCCGAATCACAGTACCTGTCTCATCCGCGATCGCACAGACGCGATTGTGTATCCAACGTACCTCCCCATCAGGTCGGACAATTCTGTATTCTACGGCTTGATTACCGCTTTCTACTAAACTCTGAAACGTCTGCTGAACTCGCTGGCGATCATCGGGATGAATCATCAACTGCCATAGAGTTGCTTGATCATACAGTTCACAAAGGGTTCTGCCAAAAATGGTCTCGGCAGCTCGATTAATATACAGTAGCTTATAAGTCTGGGCTGACGCTGACCAAACCACCTCGTCTAAAGAATTGAGAATAGCCGGGATGAGCTGGTGTCTTTTTGGCGACTTGGGTTCTATTCCATTATCTTGAGTAATGTTCATGCCTAATTGTTTGTGCCAATGAGTTCTATCGGCGTCCCAAACAACCTTTTTCGAGACAGCCTCTGAATAGCTACATTGATTTGTTAATAATTCAAGAGGGAGCGACGCTTCCCTGTATCAGCGAATACCCTGACGCCATTGAGATAACCGTTGTTGTGCCGATTTGTCAAGGGAATGCATTAAAAAACGACCGCGAGATTGTTTGGGTGATCGCTGTCGGCGGCGTACTCGACGACTTGTGCAATGAACATCGCTAATTAACTGTTGCGAGGACATCCATTCTGCCCCATACCCAGTAACGGTTAGCTGTTGCGCCCGATCTGAAGTTGCGACGATTAATCGTTGCTTGAACAGCTTCGGTTTACTGCGAACAGCCGCACAAAATTTTTCGATGTAGCTATCGGCGGTCTGCCCAAAGTCTGTATAACAGATTGATACATGGGGAGTTATATTTTCGTGGCGCGTTCCAGTCGGTTGATAGTGAGCATCAAAGACGATTTTAGTTTTATAGCCCCGAAAGGCGCTATAGTTAATTAAAACCTCAACTAATTCTTGCCGCGCCGCCAATAGTCCATGGCGATCGCGCGTCTTGGTCAAACTCGACTCGGTGCCGATGATGTTATAACCATCAACCAGTAAAGTAACCTGGGGTGGGGGAGAGGGCATTTTTCAAGGTTAATTTAATATTTTTTGTTAATTTTTCTCAATCTCCTCTTTATATTAATTTATGATGACATTTTTGTCTCACCCAGAAGCCGTTGCTTGAGTCGCTCCGGTTCTCCCTGTGCTACCACCCGACCATTTTCCAGCAAAAATGCGCCGTCGCAGTAGTTCAACTCTTCCAACCGATGAGTCACCCAAAGGGCGGTTAACCCACGACTTTTGACCAAGCGCTGGACTTGAGCCACCAGATCTAACTGAGTATCGGGATCTAGCAAAGCTGTTGGCTCATCCAATAAAAGGATCTCAGACTGACGCGCGATCGCACCCGCAATAGCAATACGCTGCTTTTGTCCCCCACTCAGCGCATAAATCGGGCGTCGTTGTAAATCCAGCAGATTGACAGCGGCTAAGGCTTCGGTGACTCGGGCGCGAACTTGTGCGATCGAAAGTTTCTCCTCGACTAATCCAAACGCCACATCTGCACCGACTGTCGGCATAACCAGCTGATGGTCAGGATTTTGGAAGACAAATCCCATGAGTCCCGAAATCTGTATCTCACCCGAATCAGGTGACAATAATCCAGCCAGCAACCGCAACAATGTTGATTTACCACTGCCATTTGTCCCCAAGAGCATCCAAAACTCACCCTTGGGAACTTCTAGAGAGCAAGCGTCTAAAACCGATGCTCCACTAGACCAACTGAAGCATAGATCCTGTACCGTAATTGCGGTTTGAACCATGACGTTGGTGATTACTGTTGTTCTTCAGCTAAGGCAAAGAAACCGGGTGTACGCCCTGCCCCCACAGCACCAGATTTCTGAGAAATCATCACCGCACTGATCTCATTGGTGAGAACGCCAATTTTCTTATCGGACTGGTGTTCACACGTCAGTTCCATGAACTCAGGTTTACCCGAACTCATTGCTTTCATAATTTCCTGGTAAGTTTCTTCCGCCGCTTCTGCTGACTTCCGTTGCACGGATAAGGGGAAGGGCGTGTTTTTCAAAGTCAAGTCAATCGTGAACATGCTACTCTCAAGCGCGATACTCTACCTATCTTAGACGGGAGTTGGCACAGATGAGGGAGATGGGGTGCGGAGGGGTGCGGAGGGGTGGGGGAGCTGGGGGAGCTGGGGAAGCTGGGGAAGCTAGGGGAGCTGGGGAAGCTGGGGGAGCTGGGGGAGCTGGGGAAGGACAAATGACGAATGACGAATGACGAATGACAAATGACAAATGACGAATAACAGTGGCAAAATTTGAAAATTTCTTTTAAGATAAGTTCAAGACCGTAAAGAAAAGTAAACTTTACTCACAATCGGGTCAATTATCTGCTTAGGCACAGCCTGAATCGGTTGACCGAGTGAGAATGCTTTTCTTTCGTACTTATAAATTATTGGAGATCTACACGTTATGACAATAGCTGTCGGACGCGCTCCCAGCCAAAGAGGATGGTTTGACGCACTCGATGACTGGCTAAAGCGCGATCGCTTTGTATTCATCGGTTGGTCAGGTCTACTCCTGCTCCCTTGCGCCTACTTGGCGGTTGGAGCTTGGCTGACGGGTACAACTTTTGTGACATCTTGGTATACCCACGGTTTAGCGTCTTCCTACTTGGAAGGCTGTAACTTCCTGACTGTGGCGGTTTCCACCCCCGCTGACACCTTCGGTCATTCCCTACTGCTACTGTGGGGACCTGAAGCCCAAGGCGACTTCACCCGTTGGTGTCAAATCGGTGGGCTTTGGACATTTACCGCCCTGCACGGTGCATTTGGCTTAATTGGCTTCATGCTGCGGCAATTTGAAATTTCCCGCGTCGTGGGCATTCGTCCTTACAACGCGATTGCCTTTAGTGGACCGATCGCGGTATTTGTCAGCGTATTCTTGATGTATCCCTTGGGGCAATCCTCTTGGTTCTTTGCTCCGAGCTTCGGCGTCGCCGGAATCTTCCGCTTCTTGCTGTTCTTCCAAGGATTCCACAACTGGACACTTAACCCCTTCCACATGATGGGAGTGGCGGGTATCTTAGGTGGAGCGCTGCTGTGTGCCATTCACGGTGCAACGGTAGAAAACACCTTGTTTGAAGACGGTGAAGGGTCAAACACCTTCCGGGCGTTTAACCCCACCCAAGCCGAAGAAACCTATTCGATGGTGACGGCG
>NZ_JAVJTO010000015.1:0-50473 GCF_040220235.1 Coleofasciculus sp. B1-GNL1-01 | reverse complement strand
CCCTAAACCCGCCCCTACACATTAATGTAACCAATCTCGCCCTCTAATCCGTTCGTTGGTCAATCAATATAATCTTATTAATAACGTATATAGGCAGGGCGGGTTTTGTATTATATTTATTATGAAATATCAAATTTAATACCTAAAACCGCCCCAACACAAAAATTAAACCAATCAATCAGTAGAAAAATAAAATACTGCAATCATAAATAAAAAATAAAAAAATAAAGACGAACGTGCGTTTATAAAACACGCAGGGTCTTCATATTTATCTTCTTTTTGTTTGTTGATTGGAGAATCGGCTTTTTTCCCTGCTTGATTGGTTACATTAATGTGTAGGGGCGGGTTTAGGGATTAACTTTGATCGTTCCTACTAACTAGAATACAAAACCCGCCCTGCCTATAAACGTTATGAATAAGATTATATTGATTGACCAACGAACGGATTAGAGGGCGGGTTTTGATATACATCTTATCGACAGTATCCCAAGTGAACGGCTAAACCCGCCTCCTACAGAGTATTTGTAGGAGCAAGCGTCCACAGTTTTAGATTGCCGATCGCCTATTTTTTGGGTAACACTGGATGAGACAATGGCAGAGAAGGATTAAACTATGCTCGTATTTTTTATTCACGGTGTTGCCACGTCCAACGTCAGATATGCCGATCCACTACAACGTCTTATTCAGGAAGAGTTTGACCAAATAGGACAATCTCGTCCCCATTTTTATTCTTGTTTTTGGGCAAATGTCCTAAAAGATGTTGGCAAGATATGGAACTGTATTCATCAAGACTTGCAGGAACTTAAGAAAGAGTATCCCCAAACTAGCCCAGATGATATTTTCCGCTATCGAGAATTTCGCGAAGGATTCCTATCAGAGTTCGGTGGAGATTTTTTAAGTTACCTAAATCCTGAACGGGGTGTTGCTATCAGAAAGCTGATTTTCCAACAGCTAGCCGATTTTCTGACTAAAAATCCTGAAGAAACAGAACTCCATATTATTACTCACTCGCTGGGAAGTGTTATCCTATGGGATATCTTATTTTCCGATAGATTCAGCACTGAAGACCCAGCCTATAATATTCGAGCTATGATTCATGGCTTGAGCCAGTCGGAGTCAAGGAGAAAAGTACATCTCAAAAGCATCACAACTATGGGATCACCCATTTTATTCCTGAATATGATGTTAGAGGTTAGTCCAGATAAACTTAAACAATTTGCCAATTGTTATCCAAACCAACCGTTAAGATGGCGGAATATCATTCATTCCTCCGATTTGGTTGCTTATCCGCTGCGGTCAAGCTTAAATCTCCACCCCTCTGATAACATCTTTTTTCGAGATGAATATATCTCGACTGATGCTAATCTAGCTGAAAAAGTTGCCCGTGCTGTTGGTCAATTTGAAGCAGCACTTGCATTAGGTGTCGCTGATGCTCATGGTTTTTATTGGCATTGTTCTCAAACTGCTAATATAATTACGTCTAATATTCTGGGAAGTCAAGGGATTATCCGAGATGTGATTAATCGTTTAAATAAAGTCCCCGGTATGACAAAAAAATGTTGGATGATAGTCCGATCGACAGAAATTTACAGTCGCTCAATTTTCCAGATAGAAGTGGAACCCTATATCTCATTGTCAATCCGGTTCAAGTTCATCATGTCTATGTTTATGATGATCAAGATAACTGTAAATTTGCTGGATATGTAGGTTGGATGCACACTGATGGATTAAAACAAGAAGTTGAATGGATTAAAATAAATTTGTGCCAAGTTATGGAATAATCCTTATCCTAAGGATAAACAGTCAGGAGCGCTAAATGACACAACGCCATTTTCCAGGGGATAGGTTAGCCACAAGAGCAAATGATAACGATGATGACGAAGATCTATTTGAGTATTTCTATGATGAGCCGGGGAGTTTACCGGGAACCTTAAGCATTGATGAGGATGCTTGTCCGTCATTCATCGTTCTGATTGATTACAACGAAAGCCACGCCAATCGTGTAACCAATTTAACCGCAGATGCTTGTACTCCTTACCTGACGAGTGACTCCGTATCTTGGCTAGATATTCAGGGGTTAGGGAGTGAAGATCTATTATTAGGCTTGGGGCGAATTGTGGGGTTACATCCCTTACTCTTGGAAGATGTGGTTAATGTTCCTCAACGCCCAAAAGTGGAGGATTACAGCGATCAGTTATTAATTATAGCCCAGATGGTCATGCCTAAACCCACAGAAGATGGGTTTTGGATTGAGCAAGTGAGTTTTGTCTTAGGGAAATCCTATTTACTGACCTTTCAGGAGGAACCCGAACGGGATTGTTTTGAACCAGTACGCGCTCGAATTCGGGGACATAAAGGTAAAATACGGCAAGCGGGTGCGGATTATCTGGCGTATACGCTCTTGGATGCGATCATTGATGGGTTTTTTCCAGTGCTGGAAGACTATGGGGAACGCATCGAAGCGTTAGAGGATGAAGTGATTCTCAACCCTAATCACCAAACCCTGGAGAAAATTTACCAGGTTCGGCGGGAATTACTGGCGTTACGCCGTTCAATTTGGCCCCAACGCAGTGCGATTAATGCATTAATTCGCGACGGTAGCCATTTGATTAGTTCAGATGTTCGCATTTATCTGCGGGACTGTTATGACCACACAATTCAGGTACTTGATATGGTAGAAACCTATCGGGAATTGGCGTCGGGTTTAATGGATGTTTACTTGTCCTCCGTCAGCAATAAAATGAATGAGGTGATGAAAGTCTTGACCGTAATGTCAACGGTTTTCATTCCGATCACCTTTATCGCAGGAGTTTATGGGATGAACTTCCAATATATGCCAGAATTAACCTGGCGTTGGGGATACTTTATCTGTTGGGGCGTGATGATCGCGATCGCGGCGTCTTTATGCTTCTTTTTCTGGCGTCGCGGCTGGTTCGAGGATTCTCGCTTTGCCAAACATGATTAAGGTTGAGTGCTGACGACTAATAACGGATCATGGCTTTGCTTGCTTTTGTGTATTAATTAGGAGTCTTGGGGTTTATGGATTTTGCGACAGAATTAGCCCGAAATATATTAGTTTTAACCGTTTACTTTATTGTTGTTGCCTTGGTTTTTAACCAAGCCTTTCAGTCCTTAGATAAGCTGGTGAAATTTGAAACCGATGCGGCTTATCTAAATCAAGAGTTGTCAAAATATCAGCTACAGGACTTTCTAGTCATAAAATTCTCCTTTGCCGATAAATACGAATTGGATGAACTGAAACGATTATCCATGAGTATTGAAAATAAATCCAAAGATGTTTTCGTAGAAATTGATTGGAAACAGTGTTTTATCAGTGATTTCGATAAGCGCATTCGGCGAGCCATCCGCGTGATTCCCGGCAAAAATGAGGCAGCCTCTCAATCACCAAGTACAATTCTTCCGGGTCAAACCCTAAAAGAAGAGATTAGCGATGAAAAGATAGGGTCTCCTCTTGTTTCCCCTAAAAACCTACAAGCAGCGGCTGACAAAAACGACTATTTTTACTTGCGTTTATTCCTAAAGATATCGGAAGCAAATACAAAAGGACGTACCTGCAACCTACGCTGTCAGTTCATCGCCAAAAATCTGTCCTGGCAAAAAGCACTGGTTCTCGCCTTACAACCCAAATAATTACGGTGTTCCACCCCAATAAATAGCCCCCGGCGATTAAAATAGATCACTAAGGAGAGAGTCGGCGCAGGTGGTTGCGGATTCACCTAAGTGGTGAATCTGAGGAAAGTCCGGGCTCCCGAAAGACCACACTTGCTGGGTAACGCCCAGTGCGGGTGACCGTGAGGATAGTGCCACAGAAACATACCGCCAATTCGTCATCAGTCACCAGTCTTATGTCTGGAATCAAGGACATAAGACAAAGGACATAAGATGAATTGGTAAGGGTGCAAAGGTGCGGTAAGAGCGCACCAGCAGCATCGAGAGGTGCTGGCTCGGTAAACCCCGGTTGGGTGCAAGGTCGTTAGGAACTACGGTTGGTCTTTTACCAGTTCCTGCTTCAAGAGCCGCTAGAGGCGTCTGGTAACAGGCGTCCCAGATAGATAACCACCCTCCTAGTGATATAGGAGAACAGAACCCGGCTTATGTCCGACTCTCTCCCTTCTAGTCATAAGTTTATTGTAGGGGCGGGTTTAGGGACTCAAGCTAGCTTGTCACTAATAACTGAACAACAAAACCCGCCCTTATTCATGGACTCCTCCCCATACATAAATGACAGGGGGTTCCGTCTATCCCCTTACCAATCCGTTTTTTCGATGACCATTGACTCCAGACGACACAAACAACTGCAAAAATTAGTGCAAAAGCTCGGATTACTGGATAATGCGCCTGTTCAATGGGATAAGCTTGACTTGGCGCTAACTCATCCCAGTATGTCCCGTGATGTGAACTATGATCAGTTGGAGTTTGTCGGGGATGCTGTGGTGCGAATGGCTGCCTCAGAGTTATTATTTGAAACCTATCCCAACGCTTCCGTGGGTGACTTTGCGGCAATTCGCTCCGTGTTGGTGAGCGATCGCGTCTTGGCTCAATTGGCTCAAGAGTATGGGCTGGAGCGATACTTGCTCCTGGCTCCCAGCGCGGCGGCTGATCCGAGGGGTGAAATGTCACGGCTGGCTGATGCCTTTGAAGCGATAGTCGGCGCACTCTATCTGAGTACCCATACCTTAGAATTAATTCGTCCTTGGCTTGATCCTCATTTTCAGCGATTGACTGAAGATATTCTTAAAGATCCCGCCCGCCAAAACTATAAAGATGCTCTCCAAGAATGGACTCAAGCTCACTATAAATCGTTACCCCAATATCGCCTTACCGAAACCAATCCCATAGAGGGAGACGAGAATCGTTTTACTGCCCAAGTTTGGTTTCAAGGTCAACAATTGGGTCAAGGACAAGGACGCTCTAAAAAAGCGGCAGAACAAGCCGCCGCTAAAGCAGCATTGGCTAAAGTGATTGGTGATTAGTGATTGATCAACTAATCTGTTGGGTCGGTAATTCATAATTTAGAGGGGGCGGGTTTAGTGACATTAGGGTGAAAAAAAACGATAATAGTGAAACCCGCCCCTACAGATTCAAAAATTCTATGAAGACTAAAATTGCCGTATTGGGAGCAGGACGTTGGGGTACGCATTTGGTGCGGAATTTCGCGTCACATCCAGATGCTCAACTGGTAGCGGTGGTTGATTCCTCTAGGGAACGCTTAACTCAGCTTAAAGAACGGTTGAAACTGAATGACACCGTGGTTCTGGCAGACAATTGGCAATCGATACGTTCCCAGATAGAATGCGATGCGGTGGTGATCGCGACTCCGGCGGTGACTCATTATTCCCTGATTCAAGACGCCCTACAGCAAGGATTCCATGTGCTAGCCGAAAAGCCGCTAACACTGGATGCGGCTGAATGTCAACAGTTGTCTGATTTAGCCCGTCAACAGCAGCGCCAATTGATGGTGGATCACACCTATTTATTTCATCCGGCTGTTGAGCAGGGTAAAGCGGTGGTGCAATCGGGATGTTTAGGAGAATTGCGCTATGGCTACGCGGCTCGGACGAATCTAGGACCCGTGCGTCAGGATGTAGACGCGCTGTGGGATTTAGCCATTCATGATATCGCGATCTTCAATACCTGGTTAGGTGAGCAACCTGTGCAAGTTCAAGCCACGGGACGGGTATGGTTACAACGGCAAGAGGGATCTGTAGGGGCGAGTTTAACAGATAATGTCACTAAACCTGCCCTTCTTGAGGAACAAGATTTAGCCGATTTTGTTTATATTATTTTGACGTACCCGACGGGTTTTCAGGCATATATTCACTTATGTTGGCTTAACCCCGATAAACAACGGCGTCTAGGAGTAGTGGGGAGTCAAGGAACGTTGATTTTTGATGAAATGCAAAATGATGCGCCCTTAACGCTTCAGCATGGGTATTTCGAGCAAAGTGGAGACCTGTTTACACCTGCGGGTTTGCGGCGTGAAGTCATCGAAATCAAGGCGAGTGAACCGTTGGCGGTGGTGTGCGATCGCTTTTTGCAGAGCATCCGCGATAATCAACCTGTATCAGTATCTTCAGGCTGGGTAGCGGCTCAACTGGTCAACATTCTCAGTTGTCTATCCCAGTCTCTCCAACAAGGAGGAACACCGATTAAGGTTCCTCAGTTAGCGGAATGATAGATAACTTAAAAAATTGGGTAGGATGTGGGGTGTCGGGAAAAATTTTCGACCTCAATTTTCTCTGTTAATAAGAGTGTCTTCTGGATTATCTTCAGGAAAAACAACATCTTCATACAGCAAAGAAATAGGGCATCGGAAATCAACGCTAGTTAAATACACCTCTAATTCTGTCCCGCTAGTCGTTGTTTCTTCAAAAGAATAAGCTGTCAATTCCCATTTTCCCATCTCATTGAGTCGGTAGCATTCCACGTTCATTTTATCTGGCTCAATCAGAACATATTCTTTCAAGCTATCAATCCGACGGTAATGCCTAAATTTTTTGCCACGGTCAAAGGCTTCTGTACCCGGTGACAGGACTTCGACAAGCAAACAGGGATGATAGATAATTTTACGCGCTCTTTGGTCTCGCGGATCGCAACTAACCATCACATCTGGATAGTGAAAGGGTCCCTGACGTGAAACTCCTACTTTGGCATCTGCCATAAAGACTTTACAGCCTTTACCCCTCAGGTGATTTTTGAGTGCAGATGTCAGATTTACGGCAATAGAGTTATGGGAAAGGGTTCCCCCTGTCATCGCCAAAACCTTGCCATTAATATATTCGTACTTAATGGCTTGTTGTTCTTCCCATTCCAGATACTCTTGAGGAGTTATTCGTTGATTTTGGAGTTGAGCAACCATTGAAAATGTTTTAAATATGACTATAGTAAACTATCAATCCGTTATTAATTTGCCGTTAATCTCGCCAATTGAATCCTGATGTTTAGGCAATTCTGTTGATACTTGTGAGGGTGGCTCACTGTCAAGTTGCTCATCCGTATCCTGTCCCTTTGTTTCGACAAGCGGTAAGCTAATGTTCACCGTCGTTCCCTGACCTTCTCCAGCACTAAAAAGGGTAATTGTCCCCCCCATCAATTCGATCAAGTTGCGGGAAATAGCCAGACCGAGACCTGTACCACCATACTTGCGCGTAGTTGAGCCATCTACCATGACAAAGGGACGAAATAGTTTAGCCTGTTGCACCGGATCGATGCCAATTCCCGTATCTTTAACTGTGACAACAACTTGTGCAGGAAACAACTCTCCATTTTCATGATTTTCAGTAACTTGTTTATTACTGGGAATCGTGGAGACGCTAGCAACAGATGTAGAATCATCAGCACTCACTAAGGGTTCGGTCTTATCACTGCCTGTTTCAATCTGTGTACTGACTGTAATGCTGCCCGAATCAGTAAACTTTGCCGAGTTACCAATGACATTAATTAGGACTTGCTTCAGTTTAGCGGGATCGGCAATAACGGGAAGTTTTTCATGCAAGTTTTTTGTGTTGAATTCGAGTCCCTTCGATTTAATAGAAACTGCCTGTAAGTGAATTACTTCATCAATCAGTTGACGCAGATCGATCAGTTCAACTTCAACGGAAAGTTTCCCTGACTCAAGTTTTGCCAGGTCTAAAACATCATTAATAATGTTCAACAAATGAATAGCCGCTTCATCGGCTCGTTGCAAAAAGTCAAGTTCTTCCTCGCGGTCATCACAGAAACCATCTTTGACCAGTCGCAGGCAACCAATAATACCATTGAGGGGAGTTCTCAGTTCGTGAGATGTTGTAGCCAGAAACTCATTCTTAAGCTGGTTGGCGGCTTGGGCTTCTTTCCAGGCGGCTTCGAGTTCTTCTGCCCAATGTTTGAGGCGCTCAAACATGCCATCCAGGGCTTCGGCTAATTGGTTAATTTCTCGAATTTTGAAGGTATGAGGAATGCGATAATTCGAGTGAAGCTGGGATTCATGCAAGGCGCAATCTCTGAGTTTTTCTAAGGGACGGGCGAGGTCACGGGAAATGTAAATTGTGGCTAAAATACTGGCAGCAATTAAGCCACAGGTGAGGATAAACAAAACTTGGCGGATATCCTGAAGACCGATCAGCGCACTCTCCAAGGGGGTAACAGCGAGAATAATCCATTGCTGGTCAGATTGGTCGCTAATCGGACTTTCAATCGCTGTATAGCCAGCGACATATTCCTGACCATCCACGGCAAGATGGATAAAGGACTCACGACCTGCGATCGCGTCTTCGACCAGACTCTCAAGTCTTGAAGAATCCAGTTCTTGGTTGATATTGCGTCCCACTTGCTGGGCGATGGGATGCACCAGAATTTTACCCGCTTGGGTAATCACCACGGGTTCACCAGATAGGGAACCAGGCTTGATAGATTTGGATTGGAGTAAGGATGAGCATAAGCTCAAAGCATATTGGAGTTGACCCTCAGCGTTATAAACGGGCGCACTCAACAGAATCGGGAGTTGACTTTTGTCTGAGATGGCTTCAGTTTCGTTTGTAGCAGGGGTTGAGGGTGCTAGCGGAGGTAGCACTGTAACCTCAATTTGAGACGGATCGACAGAAACCTCATCTTCCTGGCTGGACCATTTTGAGATCACTTGCTGGCTGACGAGTAAGGGTTGATTACAGGTACTGCTCACGATATCTTGAGTCTGGATATCACTCAACTGCACGCAATTGATCGGGGTTGGGAGTTGTTGAGCCAGTTGGTTGATAAATTGTTGATAGCCTGTCGATGATTGAGATTGAAAGACTATGGCTTGGCTAGCGGTCAGCAGGTTGGCTTGTAACGCTGAGATCGACTCTTGAATGCTTTCTGCTTTTCTCACAGCACTTTCGGTTAAATTTTGACGCGCTGTGTCTAGAAGCGTTGAGCGTGCTTTTCTGTAGGTCACATAAACTCCCAATAGTAACACTGGCACGCTGAGTAACAACAGGCGTGACAGCAAAACACGACGAAAGGAGGATTGACCTGGCTTAGCCATAAGATACGCTGGTGTGATTACAGAAGAAAAGGCGGTAGAAAGAGTAATCGTTATACAGTTTACGAGTCACGGAGTTTCCTTGAAAACCCCTTATCTCTATCCTAGAACGATTCATAAGCTCTTTCGATTGTTTTGATAGAGTGCCACACATGCAGACGATCCTGGGGTGAATTGCGCCAAAATAGTGATCATTCTTTTTCTTGGGTCTAGACAACTATGCCGGAAACGTCTGCTATCAATCGACCCCATACTACAGTCGTTCTGGCTATGAGTGCCGATGGCAAGATTGCGGACGTGACGCGATCGCCTGCCCGATTCTCATCGCCTGCTGATCAAGCCCATCTGGAAAATCAGGTGGCACTAGCGGATGGGGTTTTGTTCGGTGCAGGGACTCTCCGGGCTTATGGTACCACTCGTAGTGTCTCAAATCCCCAGTTACAGCAACAGCGTCAACAACGGGGCTTACCCATCCAACCTGTACAGATTGTTTGCTCCCGTCTAGCTCAATTCGATCCACAATTACGCTTTTTTCGCCAAAACGTACCCCGTTGGCTGTTGACGACAGAGGCGGGTGCTAAACCTTGGCGGGACAAGTCGGATTATTTTGAGCGGATTTTGGTGGTGAATGCCTCTAGGGATGGGATAAATTGGCATGACACTTATCAACAGCTCAACCAATTGGGCATCCAACGGCTTGCTGTCTTAGGGGGGGGGAACTTAGTGGCATCTCTACTGGCGGCTGATTTAATCGATGAACTCTGGTTCACAGTTTGTCCACTGATTTTAGGGGGTGCAGCTGCCCCAACATCCGTTCAGGGGGCTGGTTTTTCGCAGCAATTGGCGAAGCGTTTAGAACTTTTGGCGGTTGAGAGGATTGACCAAGAGTTATTTCTGCACTATCGGTTGGTCAATCGGTCAAAATAAATTCTATTATGTTAACTTATGTAAATAACCCCTCCGTACCTTACCAATGACATAGAGCAAATTGTAAATAACGATCTTCACCGTTCATTTCAATAGTGCAGACCTAATTATAGACTTTCCCAATGGTTCACCAACCGCAGACTGACTATTCCGTTAACTGGGTTAACCGGATGGCTGATATTCCCCAAGCAGCTTGGGATGCCCTTGCCCAACCCCTGAAAACACCATTTCTGGAATGGGATTGGTTGAATAATTTAGAAACATCGGGAAGTGCGACATCTAAAACCGGCTGGTTGCCCAATCACCTAACAGTATGGCAAAACCGACAGCTTATTGCGGCTGCGCCCTTCTATATTAAAGGTCATAGCTATGGAGAATTTGTCTTTGACCACCAATGGGCAGATCTATCCCATCGTTTAGGCGTTCGCTACTATCCCAAACTGTTAGGAATGACGCCGTTTACCCCAGCAGGCGGTTACCGATTTTTAATTGCACCTGGAGAAGATGAAGATGAACTCACTGAGATTATGGTGAGTGCCATTGATCACTTTTGCGGGGATAACCGGATTAGTGGCTGTCATTTTCTCTTTGTTGACCCTGAATGGCGACAGGTGATGGAACGCCATGGTTTCACAAGCTGGTTGCATCACAGTTATATTTGGCAGAATAAAGGGTTTAGTAGCTTTGATGATTATCTGAGTATCTTTAACGCCAATCAGCGCCGTAATATTAAGCGGGAACGTAAAGCGGTGACTAAAGCCGGACTGCGTTTGATTCCTTTAGTCGGGGATGATATTCCCAAATCATTATTTCCCCTGATTTATAACTTCTATAGCAGCACCTGCGATAAGTTTTTTTGGGGCAGTAAGTATCTGACGCGCCAGTTTTTTGAACAGTTGTATCCCGACTATCGTCATCGTGTGGTATTGGTGGCGGCTTATCGAGACGGTGATGACCGACATCCCGTGGGGATGTCGTTTTGTATTAATAAGGGTGATCAGTTGTATGGGCGCTATTGGGGCTGTTTTGAGGAATATGACTGCCTGCATTTCGATGCGTGCTATTACACCCCGATAGAATGGGCGATCGCGAATGGGGTTAAGATGTTTGATCCAGGTGCTGGGGGACGCCACAAGAGACGGCGAGGATTTCCCGCGACACCGAATCACAGTCTGCACCGATTTTATAATCAACGCCTGATGCAAATTTTGCGCCACTATATAGGTGAGGTGAATGAAATGGAACAGGAAGAAATCGACGCGATCAATAATGATTTACCCTTTACAAAACGAGATATTCAATTTTTGGTTCAGGAGTGATAAGTAGCCGGACTTTCATTAAAGTTAATGGTTGAGATTAGGGAACAGGGAACACCTCGACTTACTTCGGCTTACTTCGGACTTCGGCGTGAGCGCTCAGTCGAACGCTTCGCTCAGTAACACGCTCAGTAACACGCTCGGTGTGTCACAGGGAACAGTAAGAATTTGAGATTTCCCTCTACCTTCTTCAACATGTCCAAGCACGATAGTATTCAAGAAGGGAAGCATTGAGCCAAAATCAAGATGAACCAAACAGTAGAAGACCTGCGTACTATTGATGACAAACTGTCGAAACGAGAAATTGCACTTGATCCCGGTGGATATTTTATTATCTACCTCGACCGGGATGCACGGTTAATTTGTGCCAAACATTTCACCAATGTGATTGATGATCGCGGTTTAGCCGTTGACCCCGAAACCGGGAAACCGATTCCCGCACGAGGTAAGGTTGAACGGACTCATACGACTTTGTTTACAGGTAGAACCGCCAAGGAACTTTGTGTGGTGATTTTTGAGCAAACCCAGCCCTGTCCAGTCACGATGTTGGATCATGCGGCTTATTTAGGACGGGAGTTTATGCGGGCTGAGTATGCTTTAATTTCTGGACAGGAGTATGTTCAGGATTAGTGCCTTACAGTAAAGGCTTCTGATCATCTCTTAGAGAACAGGGAACACCTCGGCTTCGCTCGGTGTGTCACAGGGAACAGTAACAAATGACAAATGACAAATGACGAACTTAACCAGAGAAGCCCTGATAAAAGAAATAGGTTGCCATCGGTACCACTGTCGCGACAACCAATAGTACAACAACCCAGATGGTCGAGTTTTTGGTGTCAGTTTCTTCTGCGCTGGTAAATGTGCCTTCAACCTGAACCGTTTCTTCTACAACTGGAGGACCGGGATCAGGTTGACCCGATAGCACAGCCACTAAGCGATCGCTAGCCTCTAAAAAAGACTTATTGTACTTGTTACCCTCCCGTAAGGGGACTGTCATTGTTTCCGAGGCGACACTCTCGGCAATTTCGTCGGGCATAACTGACTTGACGTTTTCCCCAGTAACAATGGCAGTATTATTAGTCAGGGTATCGATAAGCAGCAAGGTTTGATTCGCTTGGGCTTCCGGTGTCGGATACCATTTTTTGAATAGGGCTTTAGCAAAGCTGTCTACAGTTTCACCGTAGTCTAAACGGCGAACTGTCACAAATCTGACTTCCTTGTCGGTTTTCTGGGCTAAGTCTTCCAAGCTTTTGCTCAACTTGCCTTCACTCAGGCGGCTGAGTACGTCAGCTTGATCAATCACCCACGTTGGTTCACCCGCGTTGACATTGGGCATTTGGTAGACGTTTACAGCGTTGGCAGGTGTAGCCATCAATCCGCTAACTAAAACGCCCAGTAATAGCGGTAGTATTAGACGTTTCAGGTTTTTGTATAGTTGATTGAAGATTTGTCTCATTTACTGACTCTTGAGATGACTGTTTTTTTCAAAATACTACTACACTCTAGTGAACGACCGACATCTAGCTCATGTCTTGACATATAACCATAGTTGTGCAATATAGATCCCTGATTTCTCCAAGAAGTCAGGGGTTTTGGTCGGTGGACGCAGACGATGATTCGCGCCGATTACTCCCTAGAGACACGGCAGTGTTATATCCTTAAGCTCTAACTAATTTGATGAAGTTTTTTAAAGGTCTTCCCATATTGTGCCATGGGATTACCCCTCTCTGCTTACAATGTTAAGTCAGGTATTTTTGTAAACATTCAGAGTGAGAGGCAACATCTAGATGGCAGATGCAAGAAATATGGAAATGGTAAAGCCCTACCATGGAGACCCCTTTGTGGGTCATTTATCGACTCCAATCAGCGATTCAGCGTTTACCCGGGCATTCATTGGCAATCTGCCCGCTTATCGTAAAGGGCTATCCCCATTCCTGCGAGGTTTGGAAATTGGCATGGCTCATGGTTACTTCTTAGTTGGTCCTGAAGTTGTGTTTGGCGCACTGCGGGATTACCCAGAAGCGCGTTATCTAGGCGGCTTAGTCACTGCTTTGGTTATCGTGCTACTGGGAACCGCCGGAATGGCAGCTTGGGGATTAGTGTCGCTCAAAAGCGCCGCCGAAAGCGCTCCGAGTACAGAACGACTCAAAACGTCTGAAGGCTGGAGTGAATTTGCAGGTGGATTCTTTGTTGGAGGTATGGGAGGCGCTTTCGTGGCTTACTTCCTCCTGGAGAATTTTGAGACTGTGGATGCCATTTTCCGGGGTTTTGTGAATAACTAACTCCATTGGGTTCACAAATTGAGTAATATTTGTCTTGAACTCTTGTAAATTTAGATAGGACAATTTGACATGACTGGTTCTTATGCAGCTTCGTTCTTGCCTTGGATTCTGATTCCCGTCGTTTGTTGGCTCATGCCTGCTGTGCTGATGGGACTTCTGTTCATCTACATTGAAAGTGACGCCTAAGCAGGTCGTTTTTCAACGTTGAGTTAAATGGGTCGTGTGGGTGTTTCGTTCGCATTGTCAGCAAAACACCCACACGACAAAGTTCCATTAATGGGGAGATTTGGAAGTCCTGTCTCTTGGTTTAGACTCGGCTTGAGAATCTTTATCCTTCCGGATGATTTAACCTCCTAAAGATAATATCTCATAACTTTTGTCACTACTTTGGAGATCCTTTTTAGGCTTGATTTGTAACTCTTCGCGTTTACTATGATGGAAAGTGACAACCACAGTGTATTCATCTCTAGTGCAAGAAACTTCAAAACTATACTTTGGATACAGTGACTTGAGATGATTTTTCCACATTTGTTTGATGACTTGACCCAAATAAAACAAGTTATCAATTCCAGCAGATTCTGAACCAGGAAGCAAATCATCAATATGCTGATGGTTCATTACCTGCTCAATCGAGGCAATATTATCTCCGAGTTGTGCTTTCCACTGCTCGTAAATTTCTAAATTAAAGGCTTCTGATAAAAAAATACCTCCCTCATGTTCAACAAAGTCAGGTAAAAAGACTTTGGTGAAGGCTAAAGCAACTTCAATATTAGAGACTCCAGCCAGATAATCCCAGAGAGAAAAATCATCGCCGTTAATTTGTTTCCACTGCTGGAAATCGCTCATCTGAGTTGTATTTAAGGATAGGTGCTGGGTTTCCATGATTTTTAAGGTATCTCGTCAGTTCTAGCAGGTCGAACTCTTTTTTCAGCTTGCACAAAAATATTCCCTGCTGGGTTTTGGTGATGTTTGTATTCAACAACATGGGGAGTTGGGACTCCTGCATGAGCCTTACCCGTCAAGTCTACTCGCTTAATCGCCCGCCCATTGTCATCGTAGACAATATAGCTAGTTATATTACCGCTATCTAGACGATAACGCACCTCTCTAGTACTTGCTCCATCACGAGGAAATCTCCCACTGATTTGAGTTCCGGTGGCGATGAGAATGCTTGCTGGTGTCCCAACTGTCCAGTCAACAGGTTTAAACACTAATATAATATAAGTTGTCGGACATAAATCAATGGTACTATATCAAAATATAAAAATGATTGTAAGCTGTTCGGAATTAAATGCTGTTTTTTGATTTAAATTGTACTATTTATAGCAATATAATTATATTGAAAATTATTGGCAATGCCATCCTATAATAGAGTGTAGTATACTATTATTGAAAGTCAATCTGCTTTCATAAGAGATTCATCTCACCGTCAAATCGAAGATTACGACGGGAGTCATCTTACCCGATCAACTTAAATTATTACGTAAGTTACACAAGGAGTTTACATGAGCAACACGAGTAACTTTCGTCAAGCCATGCGTAATGCACAGGGTCAAGCCCTAGTAGGACCCAATGTGATAGCCAACGCCCTGCCCTACGTCGGCGGTGGATTGGTTCTAACGGCTGTCGGTACCTACGGTGGTTTGAATGTCCTTACCACCAACCCAGGGTTATTCATGCCTACCTTCTGGGTTGCCCTGATTGCTGAATTAGCCCTATTCTTCGTCGCTCGTGGTGTGGCGGAGAAAGGCAATAACAGTGCAGCATTGCCTCTGTTGGCGACCTATAGCTTGCTCTCAGGCTACACCCTCAGTGGTATCGTATTTGTTGCCATTGGCACTTCAGGCGTAGGAATTCCAGGGATTGGAATCGCCGCTCTCGGTTGTGGTATCACTTTTGTTGCTGCCCGTCAAATTGGCTCGAATCTTTCAGACCAAGACGGGATGGCGTTAACCCAAACTGTGCAACTGGGTATCATTGCCTTGTTGGTGGTGTTGGTGGGTCAGCTCGTCTTAAGCTTTTTTGGTGTCTATACCCCTAGCTGGCTAGAAATTGGCATCTCTGGGATTGGCGTTTTATTGTTTGTTGGTGCGGCAGTGGTGGATTTCTATATCTTGCCCCGCACCTATCGCAATGATCAGTATCTGCCAGCCGCCCTGTCGATGTACTTGACCTACATCAACCTGTTTATCTTTATTTTGCGGTTGCTGATTGCCTTTAATCGCGACTAATTGACTCACCTTATCCCACGTCGTAATTTAGGGCGTGGGATACTTGTCATGAGTCTGATGGAATTAAGTTTTCTGATTAAAATTGAATCATAAGGTAGTAAAGTACCAGAACAAAAAAACATGGAAGTTGTAGAGATTAAACGCGAAGTCGAAACCTTGTCCGATCGCCTGGGAAAAACCCAGGACTATCTTTGACGTACCTGCACTGACTGCCAAAATTAAAGACCTAGAGCAACAAGCCGCTCAACCGGATTTTTGGGATGACCAAACCTTCGCTCAGCGAACCCTGCAAAAGCTGAATGACCTGAAATTGAATTTGCAGCAGTACCAGCAGTGGAAAAGTAATCTAGAGGATGCGAAAGCCGTTCTGGAATTGCTGGAATTGGAAACCGATGAAGCACTGCTGCAAGAAGCTCAAACCAATGTAGTCAAGCTGAATCGCGAACTTGACCGTTGGGAATTAGAACAGCTACTATCGGGTCCTTATGACGCCAATGGTGCTGTACTGGCGATTAATGCGGGGGCGGGCGGAACAGATGCCCAAGATTGGGCAGAAATGCTGTTGCGGATGTATACCCGTTGGGCAGAAAGCCAGGGGTATAAAGTGCAGTTGGCAGAACTCTCAGAAGGGGATGAAGCGGGAATTAAGTCAGCTACCCTAGAAATTCAGGGACTCCGCGCCTATGGCTATTTGAAAGCTGAGAAAGGAACTCACCGACTGGTGCGAATTTCTCCCTATAATGCCAACGGGAAACGGCAAACCAGTTTTGCTGGGGTTGAGGTTATGCCCATCCTGAATGAGGATGTAGACCTAGATATACCGGAAACGGATTTAGAGATTACCACCTCTCGTTCTGGGGGTAAGGGCGGTCAAAATGTCAACAAAGTGGAAACCGCCGTTCGGGTGAAGCATATTCCCACAGACATTGCCGTGCGCTGTACCCAGGAGCGATCGCAACTACAAAACAAGGAAAAAGCCCTCGCCCTGCTGAAAGCCAAGCTATTGGTGATTGCCCAAGAACAACGCGCCCAGGAAATTGCCGAAATCCGAGGCGATATGGTTGAAGCGGCTTGGGGTAACCAAATTCGTAATTATGTCTTCCACCCTTACCAGTTGGTGAAAGACTTGCGGACGAATGTGGAAACCACAGGGGTTGATGATGTCCTGAATGGGACTCTTGATCCCTTTATCGAAGCCTACCTGCGTCAGGAAAATCAATTAACGTGATCGGTGGGCAGAGAGAGGGGAGATAAGGGAGATGAGGGAGATGGGGGAGATGAGGGAGATGGGGGAGATGGGGACGAATGACAAATGACAAATGACAAATGACAAATGACAAATGACAAATGACGAATGACAAATGACAAATGACGAATAACCACGAATAATTACGAATCTCAATTTGTTACTTTATGTAAAGAAAGACGATAAAATAGTTTTTAGCGTCAAATTACCATTACTGATGAGTCAATCCTCAACCCCCCCGGATACAGCGAAGCCGCCGTTTGCTGAACAGCCAACACCAGCCAACGCCGCTTTGAATGAACCGAAACCCAGTTACGTGAAATTAGCCATGCGTAACATGGTGCGTAAAGGAGGCAAATCCCTACAACACTTTTTTCTAACCACCGTGGGTCTGTTAGCTGTGCTGATTGGTTTAGCTTACCTGACTCGTTAACGTTCCCATAGCTCATCTCACACCAGAGGCGGCACAAGTGAATATCGAACTAATAGTGCAGGATTGTTTCTTTGAAGCCTCCCAGTCAGCGACTCCGGAAGCGAATTCCCTGACGAATCCTATTTCCACCTCCACTTGGGAACATTGGTTCAGCCAATGGCTAGAAACACTGCACCCCGATAGTTCGCCAGGATCGATGTATGAACTGACACTACGCCTGACTGATGACCCAGAAATTCAGGAACTGAATACTCAGTTCCGCCACAAAAATCAACCCACTGATGTACTCGCCTTCGCCGCATTAGAGGTAGACTCGCCTCAGATACCTCCAGACATGCAAGCGGCTGAATCAGTCTACCTGGGCGATTTAGTCATTTCAGTGGAAACCGCTTATCGCCAAGCCCAACATCAGGGTCATCCCTTGAGTATAGAGCTGGCTTGGTTAGCAACCCATGGGTTGCTACATCTTTTAGGGTGGGATCATCCGGACGAGGAAAGCTTGCAGCGAATGCTAAACCAGCAGCAGGCTTTACTCCAGATTGTCAACTTGACGTTACCCGTATAATGACACTGGATTCGGTGTCAGTTCATCACTAGCAATGGAATTCAATCCCCATGGTTTATCACAATACTCATTCTGCTAACTCTCAATACCTAGTTTCAGGTTCCCGGTCGATAGTGCATGACCTGTCACTCCCCAAACCGCCGGAGTCCGACCCGAATCAGAGATTCAAACGCGACTTGGCTTGGTGCATTGCCCCAACCCTATTGGTTAGTTTTAAATATGCTTGGGCGGGAGTTCGCTATGCCTTTGTCACCCAACGGAACTTTCGCATTCATACCCTGATTGGCACAGTAGCAATCACTTTGGCGATTTTGTTAAAGTTGCCGCCTGTGGAAATTGCGGTGATTGGCTTAACTAGTGGGCTAGTGATGACCCTGGAATTGCTGAATACAGCCGTTGAGGCGGTGGTTGACTTAACCGTTAAGCAGTCTTATCATAAGCTGGCAAAAGTTGCCAAAGACTGTGCGGCGGGGGCTGTTCTCATCTCCGCGATCGCAGCCCTACTTGTTGCTGGCTCTCTACTCTTGCCCCCCTTAGTGACTCGCATTCTTTTACTGATACGTTAAGCTATTTTTTTAACTTAAATTACAGTGTGACGTTTTGTCGTGGTTAGGGTAAGTTGCAAAAGGAGTGTAAATTTTGATTGTTGTCATTGATAACTACGACAGTTTTACCTATAACTTAGTGCAGTATCTAGGGGAACTTGGGTTCACATTGCCCATTGCCACGGATATTCAGGTATACCGCAATGACCAAATTGACTTAGAGCAACTGCGCCAATTAAATCCTGATGGGATCGTGATTTCCCCAGGACCCGGACGCCCGGATGATGCAGGGATCTCTTGTGAGTTAATTCTCCAGCTTGGTGCAACTGTACCTATCTTAGGCGTTTGTCTGGGTCATCAAAGTATTGGTCAAGTCTTTGGCGGCAAAATTATCTCCGCCCCCCTGTTGATGCATGGCAAAACCTCGGAAATTTACCACACTGGCGTCGGTGTGTTCCAGAATTTGCCCAATCCCTTTATCGCCACTCGATATCACAGTCTGGTGATTGAGCGAGACACCTGTCCAGATGTTCTGGAAATTACCGCTTGGGTAGAGGATGGCACAATTATGGGGGTGAGACACCGGAACTATCCCCACCTTCAAGGCGTCCAATTTCATCCAGAGAGTGTTTTGACCGATTGCGGTAAACAGTTATTGCAAAATTTCCTAGTTTCTCTTCCAGCATCGACTCAAAACCCCATGGTTCTAGCTTAAGTTTGAGGAGTATTGATTAACTAACGATGAAACGGCGACAGTTGATGCGCTACGTGGGTGCAGGGGTGCTTGGCACTTTGGGAACGACATTGGCTTCACAATTTCAGTCGGCGGCGCAGTCGGCGAGTGGAACATTGACAGTTAAGTGGTTAGGACATACCTGCTTTTTGTTTACAGGTGGAGGGATGCGGATTTTGGTGAATCCGTTTCGGACAGTCGGGTGTACCGCAGGTTATCGTCCGCCGAAAGTGGAGTCTGATTTGGTTTTAATTAGTTCTCAGTTGTTGGATGAAGGTGCGGCTGAAGGATTGCCGGGAAATCCACGTATCCTCTTTCAACCGGGCGTTTATCAGATTGGGGGGATTCGGTTCCAAGGGATTAGCATTCCTCATGATCGCCACGGGGGACGCCGATTGGGAAATAATGTGGCATGGCAATGGGAGCAAAGTGGGATTAAACTTCTCCATTTAGGTGGCGCAGCCGCACCGATTGAAATTGAGCAGAAAATTCTCATGGGGCGTCCAGATGTGGCATTTGTGCCTGTGGGCGGCAGTATTAAAGCCTATAATCCGAGGGAGGCGAAAGACGCGATCGCGGTGTTGAATCCGAAGCTAGTCATCCCAACTCATTTCCGTACCCAAGCTGCAGATGAAACCTGTCAGGGAGACTATGGGATTGAACCTGTGGATGAGTTTTTAACGGTGATGGAGGGAATGCCTGTCAGTCGGGTGAACAGCGATATGCTGACGTTGAAACCCTCAGATTTACCTCAGAGTGGTTCGATGATTAAACTGTTGAGTTATCGATTTTAAGGGAGATTTGAGTTAATTATCTAGTTAATTTGTGCATTTAGTCGGGGCGGGTTTAGTCATATCTGGATGGGGTAAAAAACGATAACGGTGAAACCCGCCCCTACATAGAACTCTACTTTGTACCTATTGCTTCTGCCAACGCGCCTCCACCCCACGCCCCTGACACGTCAAACGTCCTGCATCCCTCTCCCGACGCAAAATGCGGCGAATCAAGTCAATCCCTACCGTTGGACATCGCTCCTGCAACTCTCGAATCGAAAATTCACGCTCGCAGATTGTTAATCACATCCAACACCATTGCCGTTTTTGTTCCCCTCGCAGAAGTAACAACTCCCACCCTTGTCTCAAACTCCCGATACGCTGACAGCACCATGACTCCCAAAAAATATTCCCACCAAGGTAATAGGTTATGCTGTCCTTCATGCCAATCTTGGGAAGACTGGTAAAGCTTATCATAGTAACTTTCCTTCATTCTCTCGACAATCCGCTCTAAGCTAATAAACCGTCCCACCTCATAACCCGCTTTATAAAGCAGCAATAGGGTAATCAACCTTGCCATTCGCCCATTCCCATCTAAAAACGGGTGAATGCACAAAAAATCTAGGATATAGGTAGGAATGAGTAATATAGCACTACGCAGACACGTTAGGACAGATTTCATTGCCAGTCTTTATTGCCTTATTAAGTTTGAGAAACCGCCGAGCTTTCAAAAAGAGTATCATTGCAGTGCTGATGCCTGTTCCCTGTTCCTTCCTAATCTCAACCGTTAACTTTAATTGTGTCCACCCACTTATCAATAGTTCCCGACATCCCACACCCTACAACTATCAGGAGTGTTTCTCATTGTAAAGATTTTGTTAAGCCAACCCGTCTATTGATTTCGGAACGACTGATAACATGAATCTATCTATTGAACCAATTAATGTTACCTAAATTTAATTTATCTAAACTCATCATTAAGTTTATTTGACTATTTTAATATATTTATATTGATTCTTATAATCATTTTCATGATATAAGTTCCTGAACATAAATTCTGTCCGCTGTACTAATGCCTGTTTCATTAGAACACAATTAATGAGCCTTTACATCAATAAATATTTACAAAAAATAATAAGATAAAGATTCAATACAACTTATTCTTTAGATGCTCATTTTCTGTGAATTTGGTGTATAAGAGTCGTGACAGGAGTGTGAAATTAAAACGATGAAAATTACCGCAATAGCCACAGGATTTTCCTTTTTATCTTTATTGTACCCGCTAAGTGCTGAGGCAATCCAATTCAATCAGATTTATGTGTTTAGCGATAGCTCCGCTGATCCAGGCAATGTCTTCAATGTGACGTCAGCCGCCAACTCGTCAGGTTTACCCGTACCGATTACCCCTAGTCCACCTTACTTTGAAGGACGTTTTTCTAATGGCTACAACTGGATAGACATTCTCACATCGGAATTGGGAGTTGATTTGATTCCATCGACTGAATTAACGGTGGGAGAACCAATCATTCCATCAATCCCACCAGCGGTCAATTTTAATTTCGGTGGTGCTACCGCAACTAATAGCGTTAACTTTGCCTTTGGTGGTGCTAAGACAGGATTGGGTAATGTCAATCCTCAGTTAGGCGTAGGAGTCCTCACTGAGATTAATGGGTTTATTAATGACCTAAATGTCGCTCAAACATCGGCTAATCCTGACGCCCTTTATATTGTCTGGGCTGGTAATAATGATTACAGCAAGGGTGGGCTGCGTGATAGTACTGAACCCATCAACAACTTATTTACTGGGGTGACGGCTTTAGCGGAAGCTGGCGCTCGTAATTTCTTTATTCCTAACTTGCCCGATTTGGGTAAAACGCCCCGAGCGATTATACAGGGAGAAGCAGCGGAACTCACCCAAGTGAGTGCGGAACATAACGCGGGTTTAACGACAATGTTCGATGATTTGCGTCTCACCTATGATGATATAAACATCATACCGTTTGATCTGGCGTCTCTGTTTCAAGAGGTTATCACTCAGCCTGATGAATTTGGTTTTACCAATGTGACTGAGCCTTGCTTCACTGAATTGGGTGTATGTTCTAACCCCGATGAGTACTTATTCTGGGATGACATCCATCCAACGGCTAAAGGTCATGCTTTATGGGGAGACTATGCATACGCTGCGCTCCAGGATGCTGGTGTAGAACCTAAATCCGTTCCAGAACCCGCGTTTTCTATCCCACTACTATTAATGGGGATAGGTTTTTTGCTGCAATCAACTGTTCGTTATCGCAATTCTCTATGAAGGAGAGTGCTGACTTAAGCCTAGAACTAAAGTTCTGGCTCAAAGCTTAAACCCGTTAAAACGGGTTCAAAGAGTTACCCAGTAAGTTCCATTCTTACTTGAACCTAAAGATAAGACATTTATTTACTGGTCTGCGAATTGGCAATATTTCGCTTAAGTCAGCGCTATTCCAGTTAGGATAATTAGCTTAACTACTGATGGAAGCAGAATCTGAAATCAGACCCTATAGGTCGGCACATTTTCCCATTATGAAATAAGCCTAATGGAAAACCACCGCATCTGTCAATCCCTCTAATAGGATTATTTTCCTCCAACCCGCTTTTGAGACAATATATATAGTGCGCTGTCGCCTCAATTCTACGTTCCCCGAATCGGTTCATAAAAAGCGCGATCGCATCCTTCTATTGGCTGACTTGAGGCTAACTTTTGCCAATACAGAACTTTTGCTCAAAGTTAGGGCAATTCACTCGATTACTGATGGGATAATACTCGGAAACTCTACCCTATAGGTCGGCACATTTTTCCATTATGATATAAGTCTAAGCGAAAACTACCGCCTCTGTCAATACCCCAAATAAGATTATTTTCCCAGAACCAAATTTCAACCAAATCTCCTGCATTGTCGCCTCAATTCCACCTTACCCGAATCGGTTCATAAAAAGCGCGATCGCATCCGCCTCTTGGGT
The DNA here is from genome assembly GCF_040220235.1 of Coleofasciculus sp. B1-GNL1-01. Lineage (NCBI taxonomy): Bacteria > Bacillati > Cyanobacteriota > Cyanophyceae > Coleofasciculales > Coleofasciculaceae > Coleofasciculus > Coleofasciculus sp. B1-GNL1-01. The sequence continues at coordinate 27,409 of NZ_JAVJTO010000015.1, read as the reverse complement.
GAATTGAGCCTAACTTTCACCAATACAGAACTTTTGCTCAAACTTAAGGCAATTCACTCGATTACTGATGGGATAATACTCGGAAACTCGACCCTATAGGTCGGCACATTTTCCCATTATGATGTAAGTCTAAGTGAAAACTACCGCCTCTGTCAATACCCCAAATAAGATTATTTTCCCAGAACCAAATTTCAACCAAATCTCGTGGGTTGCCGCCTCAATTCTACGTTCCCCGGATCGGCTCACCAAAAGCGCGATCGCATACTTCTGTTGGCTGACTTGAGGCTAACTTTTGCCAATACAGAACTTTTGCCCAAACTTAAGGCAATTCACTTAATTACTGATGTGATAATACTCGGAAACTCGACCCTATAGATCGGCACATTTTCCCATTATGATGTAAGTCTAATAGAAAACTACCGCCTCTGTCAATACCCCAAATAAGATTATTTTCCTCCAACCTGCCTTTAACCAAATCTTGACCTAATTTAGTTGGTCGAAATCACATCAACTCCATTAACTTATATAAACATCCCTTAACCCCTGACAAAGGATAAAAAACAAAAAGCCAATAATTTTAATCTGTAAAAATAAAAATTCACCCATCCTTTACTTAATTTTTATTCAAAAATTTTCCTCTTTTCGTCTGCATCTGTGTCGGCTACAGTATAAGAGAACGTCCCATTCAGGTGACATTAATCTTCTGCCAAAAGTTTGTCAGACTGTGTTACCTGATGATCCGGAATGTTCTGATAAATATCCGAAGGATAAAATAGTGACGGGAGACGGCTATGAAACTGAAGACCAAATTTATCTCAGGCTTTCTAGGGGTGGCATCGCTGGTCGCTGTTTTGGGAATTATTACAATTCAAACAAAGAAAAATGTTGATGATAATTTTAATCGAATTACCGAGGGTACTACCCGTCAACTGGTGGCATTAAATCAGATTAAGGCAGCCTCCTTACGGTTAACCAATAAAGCCTATAGTTATGCTGTGATCGAAGGAAAATCGACCACCACCTCGCCAAAATCTCAAGACGAAGAACCGGAAAAACAAGCCAAAGTTGACTTCCAACAATCGGTTGCAGCTCTGGATCAGTATTTAGCCGAATTTCAGTCCTTTGCCAATAACCCTCAAGCTCAAAGCTTTTATCGGGAATTGAAAGTTAGTAAGCTGCTATTGGCAGAAATCAGCCAGGAAATTTTAGCCTTAGATGACACCAACTTCCGACGCACTGATATTTTGGCAAAACGGCAAGCGTTAGAGAATGCAGAAGACCAATTTTTAGCCGTTGTTGATCAAGCCATTACCTTTCATACGAATACTCTAGAAGAAGAAAATCAAACCGCAAATCGCAGTTCAACTTACTCACTGATTATTAACCTCACAGCAATTACTGGCGTTGTCGCCGTATCAATTATTTTCGGGATCGTTTTAGCCGATCGCGTCACCAAGCCGATTGTTAAACTCAAAGAAGCTGCCGCAAAAATTGGTGCAGGGGACTTCGATACCTATGTTGAGGTACAAACCAAGGACGAGCTAAGTGTCTTAGCCGATACCTTTAACCAGATGAGTAAACAGCTCCAAGAAACGACGGTATCTAAATCCTATCTCGATAATATTATCAGTTCGTTGAGTGATGGACTCATTGTCCTGAATAAAAATATTAGAGTTGAAAGCTTTAATGAAGCCACATTGTTTTTATCCGGATATTCTCCCAAAGAACTGCGCGACCAACCTTTAGAGCGTTTCTTTAAAGAAGATAATTTTTTAGCTCATTTACAGGCAAATGATTCTCAACAAAGTGGCTTTCTGGGTCGATACGAAACCACATTCTTTACGAAAACAGGTACTTCTGTTCCCGTATCTGTTACCGCCTCAGTGATGAAAAATTCATCCGACAGGATTCAAGGAATTGTTTGCTTAGTCCAAGACATTTCGGCTCGCAAACGGGCAGATGAGGCATTGCGCCGTCAAGCGTTAATGTTTGAAACCATTTATGATGGTGTTATTGTCACCGATTTGAAGGGTCATATCCTGGACTGGAACCCAGCAGCAGAACGAATTTTTGGCTATGAGAAAACCGAAGTATTAGGTCAAACCTGTGGCATGGTTTATCAACCCGATGAAGCCACCGCCCTAACGCAACAAATGCTGGATAGTTTACTCCATGAAGGACGCTGGACACGGGAGATTGAATTTATCCGTAAAGATGGCAATAAAGGGGTGTGCGAAACCGTGGTTGTGCCGTTGCGGGATGACCTGGGTAGACCCATCGCCGCGATTGGGGTAAATCGGGATGTAACTGAACGAAAAGAGTATGAAAATAAATTAGTAGAAGCGCGAGAAGCCGCCGTCGAAGCCGCCCGGGCAAAAGCTCAATTCTTGGCAAATATGAGCCATGAAATCCGCACACCGATGAATGGCGTGTTGGGAATGAGTGAATTGCTGTTAACCACGGATCTTAATCCTCGCCAACTGGATTTTGTCAAAACCTTGCAAGTCAGTGGTGAACATTTACTCGGTGTAATTAATGATATTCTCGACTTCTCCAAACTCGAAGCCGGAGAAATGCGCCTTGATGTTGATGAGTTGAACATTAATCGGTCGTTGGAAGATGTCTTAGATTTGTGTTCTCCCCAAGCCGAAGCCAAAGATTTAGAATTAGCGCTGTTAGTCGATACGGATGTACCGCGACGACTCATCGGAGATGTGGGTCGTTTGCGCCAAATTTGTGCAAACTTGGTGAGTAATTCGATTAAGTTTACCGAATCTGGCGAAGTGGTAATTCGGGTGTCGGTGCATCAGGAATTGCCGGATCAGGACAAGATTCAACTGCGATTTGCCGTGCGGGATACAGGGATTGGGATTAACCCAGAGGATCAACGGAAACTCTTCCAAGCCTTCTCCCAAGTCGATTCTTCGACCACCCGCAAATATGGGGGAACAGGTTTAGGATTAGCCATCTGTAAGCAACTGGTAGAAATGATGGGGGGTGAGATTGGCGTCGAGAGTCAACTGGGTGTGGGTTCGACGTTCTGGTTTACAATTACCTTTGGGAAAGTAGCGGTGGGTACTGAGGAAGATGAGAGCGATCGCATCTTTAGTAATTTACCCATCTCCCCCGAATCTCTGCAAGGGAAACGGGTGTTAATTGTCGATGACCGCCCAATTAATCGCCAAATTGTCAAGTATCAGTTAGAGGCGAGGGGCATGGAAGTCGATGAAGCTGATAATGGTATTATTGCCCTAAATGCCATGCAAGCGGCTGCCGAAGCGGGTAAATCCTACGATGTGGCGCTACTGGATATGAAAATGCCCAAAATCGATGGGTCTACTCTAGGACGGTTGATTCTCGCCGAACCGGATTGGGCAAAAACCAAGTTAGTCCTAATGACCTCGATGCACGCCGGGGATTCCGCCCAACCCTTGCTGAAAAGCGGATTTGCCGATTATTTAGTTAAGCCAGTGAAAGAATCTCAATTGCTGGAATCGTTACAGAAAATTCTGGCGGCTGAGATTCCCGCTACCCTCTTCAGTACCCAATCGGCTATCCCTGATCCGTCTCAACCTGCACCCCAACCCACTTGCCTAAAAATTCTCTTAGTGGAAGATACACCAATTAACCTGAAACTGGTGCGCCATCAGGTGCAACTATTGGGTCATGAGTCTGAATCAGCAGAAAATGGTCAAGAAGCCCTTGACAAAATCGCCAAAAATGACTACGACATCGTGTTAATGGATTGTCAGATGCCCGTCATGGATGGCTACCAGGCAGTCCGAACCTTACGTGAGCGAGAAGGAACAGACCGCCATACCATTGTAATTGGCATGACTGCCTACGCTATGCAAGGCGATCGCGAAAAATGTCTAGCGGCAGGAATGGATGACTATCTGAGTAAGCCCGTTATGGTGAAAAACTTAGCACCCGTATTAGAACGATGGTCATCCGTGGTCAAAGGCGTCTCACCTAAACCGGAACGTCCCTCTCCAGCTCAATCTACGAGTAGTCTACTCTCTGATGTCGTAGACTGGAAGCGTCTCAAGGACATCTCCGAAGGTGATCCAGGATTTCAACTGGAGTTAGTCCAAGGCTTTATTAAAGAGGGTGCCAGTTTTATTAACCAAGCAAAACAGGCATTAGCCAATAAAGACTGGGTTATGGTTGCCAATAAAGCCCACCAACTCAAAGGTGCCAGTTCCTCAGTCGCCGTGCAAACCATGCCCGATGTCGCAGAACAACTGCGACATGAGGCGAGAACAAAAAATGGTGAGAGTAGCGCTAAGCTAGTTGGGGAGTTAGAGAAACTCCTTGAGCAACTAAAAGGACATATCGACCTAAATACCACCTCCCTAAAAGAGGAACTACCCAACAAAAAATGGGATTTTCAACAAGAGGTTGCTGAGTTGGCAGCAAAGACATCAAAATTGAAAGCGGAAACAGAAATACAGCAGCCGCTAACGCTTTTGTTAGTGGAAGATACGCCAATTAACTTAAAATTAGTCCAGCACCAAGTCCGCCTCCTAGGTCATCAGTGGGAGTCTGCGGAAAATGGTGAAAAAGCCCTGGAAAAATTGGCACAGAATGATTATGACATTGTGTTAATGGATTGTCAGATGCCGGTGATGGATGGCTATCAAGCCACGCAAACTTTACGGCAACAAGAAGGTAAAGACCACCATACGATTGTAATTGGTATGACTGCTTATGCAATGCCAGGGGATCGAGATAAATGCATTGCAGCGGGAATGGATGACTATCTCAGTAAACCGGTAATGGTGAAAGAACTGAAAGTCATGTTACAGCGATGGTCATTAGTGGTACAGGAAAATAAGGCAAAATCTAGCAAACAGATAGATAGCCAAAATACGGCTGAAGCGACTACAGATCCCGTGGATTGGAGTGCATTATCGGAAATTTCTGGTGGTGATCCAGAGTTTCAGTTGGAATTAGTCAAAGGATTTATTAATGATGGGTCAACGTTTCTCACCCAAGTTCAACAAGCCTTGGCGGATCAAGATTGGGTAACGTTAGCGAATAAAGCCCATCAACTCAAGGGTTCTAGTGCGTCTGTGGCGGTGGAATCAATGTCAGATTTAGCCCGTCAACTTAGTGATCATGCTCATCAGGAGAATCGAGAAGAGGCGAAGAAATTAGTGAGTCAGATGGAGAAAATTATGGCGCAGGTTAAGGTATCGGTGGAGAATAAAACAGCAGCGGGATAGGAAAAGTTTTTGAGTTTATATGTACTGATGTGCATTAGTCAGAACTTCCCTTCGTAAGTGAGGTACACAGATCCCCGACTTCTTAGAGAAGTCGGGGATCTAGCTTGGATAGTGACATTTGAAACCCTTATACATCAAGGTTTAGCTGTTCCCTACCCTCACCACAACAGTTATTCAGCAAACCCTATAAGCTGTTCGGCATTTAAACCTTAATATCAATAATGGCGCAATCCTTGTAGTGCGTTTAGCGAAGCCATGCCGCAGGCTTTGCATCTTGCTCGCTACTAATACCCAATTTAAATGCATGACAGCTTACTAAAGATTGCACGCCCTAACACGAGCAAACAAATCATCTCGAAGATCTCCCCACGCCAACCATCCCACGATTCCACCGCCAGGGAGATGTCCTATCGGTGCATTCTGATTAAATATCAGCTCATTGTAACTTTGCCACCGATTAGACACCCGCCAGCCAATCTGATCAGCAAATACCATCAAATCCTTTCCTGATTGCTCATAAATCCGCTTCTGAACACTAAAACCAAATTTACCACTGCTATACTTAACCCAAAGTTGGTCAATTGCCCTAAGGTTCTGACAAGGAAATTGCTGAATATCTTGATTCGTTAAATAGCCGCGTTTATCTGCACCCGTAATCTTCAGAATAATAGTAAATGTTTCCTCGTCTGCTTCTCGCCACTGCCCTCCTGCTAACAGTTCGTCAAGTTTACTATAGTTTGCCCCTTCAGAAGATCTGACATTATCTTCAAACATACGCTTTTTTGTAAGTCAATATACAGTAGAGATTGGGTATCCTGATCACCCAGTTTTTTTCTACTGTATAACTTAATCAATCATTCCCTACCCGAATCAGAACGATTAAGCTAATAAGACATAATGACGAATATCTGGCGGTGAAGCAAACAACTCTTCGCCTTCTAAAAACGCTTGCTGAATGTGAGCCGAGTCCAAATGTACTCGCCACGCTTGCTCACTTTCCCATTCTGCGACAAAGGCAAACTCCGTGGGAATCGCTGGACTTTGTAATAACTCGTAAGTGACACAACCAGGTTCCTTGCGCGTTGCTTCAACAAGTTCTAACAACAGTGCTTTGAGTTTGTCTTCCTTCCCCGGATGCGCGACGACACGAGCTAATACTCGGATTGCTGACTTTACCATGAGAATCAATCCTCTGCGTACATCTCCTCACCATTAAAAGGCTACCGCAGTTCGGAACGCGATCGCAAAAACCAAGCCAGTACAAAAATACGGCGGAGAAACTCCCTGGATGAGAGGTTTTCCCGCCGTTATTATGTTATGGAAAAGACTAGAACATTTGTTCTATAACCTTTTGAAAAAACGGGTCAACCCCAAATAAATTGGTTAACCCGTAAGCTTGGGAACGCCTTGATGGACTATTTTTGTACCACCAGTTTAACGTTGGCATTTTGTAAGCCACGTTGCTTGACCTCTGCTAAGGTCTTGTTAACGGCATACTTCTGGTTGATCGAGTTGATCAGTTCGGTTTGGTTGTGCTTTTTAGCAACACCCCACAAGTCAGCGATCAGGTCAAAGGAACCATCGCCATTGCGAGACCAACCGAGGTCATACTCGCCTTCGAGAACAGCAACGATGTCCGAACGAACACGTTGACCGTTGTAGCCGCGCACATCAGCTTCCGTTTTAACGGAAATACCTAGATCGCTCAAAGAAGCCTTTAAGATTTCGGCATCGGTGATCTTGGTACGCAGAGTGCTAAAGTGAGACATTTTAGATTTCCTCCAGTAGAGATAGAAAACAAACGACAACGTAGCTTTTTCTTGGGTCTGCCGCTGTTAAATTGCGGCGTCTTTTGAAACTGCTAGCAAACTTTTGCTAGCCTTTCCTCCTGTTGGGAGCAGGAGAAAGCCTTTTAGAACTCCATTCGCTGATATTCAGCAACGGAGGCTGCAGCAGGTCTCGCTCTCTGTCTTGCCCAGTCCCTCAGGGCTGTGACCTGCTCAGTCATTGTCCGAGAAAGCGGCAGCGTGGCTTTAATCGCCGCTATAATATCCAGTTGGGTGAATTCCCGGTCTTGTGCAAATGCCTCGTACATTGCAGCGATGAGGGCTTGCTCAATTTCTGCACCGGAAAAACCGTCACAAATTGTCGCCAACTGTTCGATATCAAAGCGGTCTATATCTCGACGCCGCTTACTCAGATGAATCTTAAAGATTTGCTGACGCTCTTCTTTATTCGGTAAGTCAACAAAGAATATTTCGTCAAATCGACCTTTGCGGAGAAACTCTCCCGGTAGCCGTTCCACTCGGTTAGCTGTCGCCATGACAAATACTGGCGATGTTTTCTCTTGCATCCAGGTTAGGAAGGAACCAAAGATGCGGCTAGAGGTGCCACCATCAGAGTCAGCCGAGCCACTGCTCCCCGCAAAAGACTTGTCAAGCTCATCAATGAAAAGGATGGCGGGTGAAATCGATTCTGCTGTTTTTAGGGCATTTCTCAAGTTGGCTTCTGAGCGACCAACCATAGAACCATCATACACCCGACCCATATCTAACCGCAATAGCGGTAGTCCCCAAAGGCGAGACGTTGTTTTGGCAATGAGAGATTTTCCGCAGCCAGGTACTCCCAAAATCAGCATCCCTTTGGGTTGGGGTAAACCATACTCTCTTGCCCGTTCAGTGAAAGCGCCCGATCGCTGTTTCAGCCATCGCTTCAGCTCTTCTAAACCACCAATAGAATCAATGGTTTCATCCTCTTCAATATACTCTAAAATACCATTGCGACGAATGAGCTGTTTTTTCTCAGAAAGCACAATATCGACTTCTGCTTCCGTGAGACGCCCAGCTTTGACTTGGGCTTTGCGATACACTTTCTCCGCTTCGTCTCGCGTCAAACCCAATGCGGCTTTCAGGAGTTTCTCCCGCGTTTCCGTGGTGGTGCGACGCCCTTTGGTTTTTTCCAATTGCTGAGACAGCACTTGGTTAAGTTCGGTTAAATCCGGTAAGGGATAGTCGATAACCACCACTTCCTTCTCTAACTCGATCGGCACCTGCTGCATGGGAGACATGAGTACAATCGTCTTCTGAGACGCCTTGAAGCTCGCGATCGCATCCCGCAGCCATCGGGTTGTTGCTGGAGAATCAATAAATGGATGTAGATCCTTAAATATATAGATACCAGGTTCTTTTTGTTGAATAACCCATTGAACAGCTGCTTCTGGAGAGACTGTATTGTGTTGGGTGATGTGGCGTGATTGACCATACTCCACAATCCCATGGGTGACAGTCCACACGAATACGCGCCGTTGCTGATTCTTATTTTGAGCAATCATGGCTATTGCCCGTTCTGTCCGCTCTTCCTCTGACGTCACCAGGTAGATTAGAGGGTATTGAGCTTGAATGAGAATACTTATCTCTTCTTGCATGACTATCGACCTACTTAGAGACGGCACAACCACTGCCCAAACATCATTAATAGAACTCTCGCAGTTAGCTGTTTTTGTAACACTATCAACAAGGAACAAGTTCCTCTTCGCCCTGAGAATCTGTACGGGATTTAACTTCTTCTCGCACTTTCTCGACAGGCAGTTCATCATCCAGAAGGCTGGGCTGATTTTTTAGGGCAACCATATCTCCATCTTGAATAACAACTGAGCTAGAACATTCGGGGCAATTGTATACCCGATGAGTATTCCCGTAGGATGCTTCTACCTCGTCTACCACTTCCGGGTGGTGTAGATAGAATACGATTGCTCTCTCGACCATCGCCGACATTGAGTCTGAGTCAACGGCTGCTCGGATTTTGAGCTGGCGATGAAGTCCTGGTGGGAGATACAACGTAACTTTTTGCTTGTCTTGCATATTATTTTCAATCGTTTTACCCGGGTATGTATGCCAGATTAACGGTATTCTCCTTGGCTGTCAATACAGTAAGCCAGCATGACGGCATTTTTGTAATATTTCTTTACATTGTCCGGTTCTGATGCTGGATCAGGCGGATTGGAGGAGATGGGGGAGATGGGGAAGCTGGGGAAGAGGATTAACAATGAACCATGCATGAACAAAGGACGAATGACTAAAGACAAATGACTAAAGACAAATGACCTGGAAATTCATTGCTCGAATCGCGCCACTGGCTGTTTTGCTCTTAAGCTGCCAGGGTACTAATGTGGATTTGCCAGAAAGCTGGAACACCTACCGCAACTCCCGCTTCAACTTTGAGTTCCTCTATCCCAACAATTGGATACCCTTTCCCATACCCGACAATCTTGATGGTCGAGCCTTTCGTGATCCTGAGAATCCCAACTGTGAGATTAGGGGATGGGCAGAATTTGCCCAACTAGGAACCCCATCACCTGAGAGTACATCCCAACCACTCAATCCATCTCAACCTCAAAATTTCTTCACTGAACAAGGTGAAACAGGTAAACTTCAGGTAGACGTTGACTCTGATATCAGTGTGATGACACTGACCCTGACCCAGGAAAATGTAAACTACAACTGGCAGGGACGCTGTGAGAGCGAACAATTTGCTGATTACTATCGCTTTTTCTATTACATTGCTCGTCAGTATCGTCTCCCACTACCCGATGAGAACTGATAGCTGCCAATCCGCATCGCCGCAAAATGGGTTCGTAGTGGCGCTATCTTCGCCATCATTTTTCGCATCACCGACTATAAAGTGTGCCATTCCCTGTAGGAGAATGGAGCGTGAAAGCACAAAACGTTCTTGTAGATATAGGTAGAGCGATCGCGAAACCCGACAGGCTAACCTACTATTGGTGTGACACAGCGAAAATAGTGGAATCGATTTTACAATTGAATTGGGCGCACCTCTGCCCAATTTAATCGTAAAATACGGAAGTGCGATCGCGTTGCTTGGGTACTCACCATGTCCTCAGAACTTCCGTTACATAAGACTTACCCAAAGTTGCCCAAAGCGTGGACATCCCTGACGCTTACTTCCTGCTTCACCCTAGCGGTGACGGCACTCAACCAGTCCACAGGCTAACACCACCTAACTGGCGGCTATTTTTTCACCTACCTAACCTTGGTTTTTGGCTGGATAGGTATACCAATAAAGTATACATACTCTTGGCGAACCCATTCTATCAGAACAAATATCTACCCAATTTTGGGTAACAATGGGTAAAATTGTCCAGCTTTTTGGTTACAGCTACATGCCCTCCCCGACGAATTCCCCAACAAGTTCCACACCTTTGCGAGTTGTGATTGTGGAAGATGATCCCATGATGCAGCTTGGCTTAGAACAATCCTTATCCACTAACCCCCAGCTTGAACTGGTGGGACAAGCTGAAGATGGCTATATGGGCGTGGAAATGACCAAACAACTCCAACCTGATATCGTGGTCATGGATATTGGTTTGCCGCGTTTAGATGGGATTGCTGCTACTCAGCAAATTAAAGCAGAACTCCCTGAGGTGAGAGTGGTCATCCTCACCTCTCATACCACCGATCGCGAAATTATTGCCTCACTTTCTAGCGGTGCTGATGCCTATTGTGTTAAAGGATCAAGTGTAGAACGATTACTCCAGGCGATCGCAGCGGCGGCTGAAGGTGCAACGTACCTCGATCCTCAAATTGGTCGTCAAGTTCTCAAGCATCTGTCTCCCCCTTCTCCCACAGGCAATGTTTCCAATTTGTCACAGCGGGAGCTAGAAGTCTTAAAACTGATCGTAGAAGGCAATAGTAATCCAGAGATTGCCGCTAAACTCTACCTCAGCGCCAATACCGTTAAAACCCATGTACGCGGGATCATGAACAAACTTTCGGTAGATGACCGGGTACAAGCGGCGGTGGTGGCGTTGCGATCAGGGATAGTTTAATTGTCATTTGTCATTCGTCATTTGTCATTCGTCATTTGCTTCCTCATCTCCCTCGTCTCCCTGCATCGCTAACAATGTGGGACAAAGCATTCTGCTAAATTTTACTAAAATTTACACTTTTTTATACTTTTATAGTATAGTAGCTACAGATAGCTGCTCGATAAGGAAACCTGCCGGTGGCAGATATCATCCATAACCAGAGTGTAAGTGATGAATCCTTGTCCACTGGATGTCAGACTATTGTTGAATTCTGAGGTATCCCAGTTTTGTTGTTAGCTTTGGCTCAAGTAAACTCTTGCCAACCTGCTACGGCGTTAGTCCTATGGGCAGAGTACTGAGTACGGCAAATACTAATCGAGGTTGAACACAATTCCCCTAGGATTTGATGGCATAGCCAACTTAGTCCGTACATTGGCGGTTTTGTCATCAAAACTAAAAACTAGACTGTTGAGAGTATTTTCGATCTAATAATGACTTCCAATCTGTTTCAACGAGTTGCCATCGCTCTAAATCGGTGGATTTTAGGGGATTGCAATCAGCAACAGCCTGGGTTAAACCAATATCGGCAATGCTACAGCGCTCAGATATTACAACCCTGACCTTATCTATTGCAACCTTCAAAAACATCATTGTTGGTAATATAAGTAACACGGGTAATATGATGTCCGGACCCATCACCCTTAATAAAAAAGCCCGAAACCCTTGTGGTTAAAGCATTGTTATTAGGGGCAATTCACCGGACTTGATATAATGCGTTCAATCTTGACTTCCCATCAGGAGAATATTGACTGACTGGGTTTTCCAGCCAACGATTGAGTCATTTTTGAGTAGATACTCATTAGAGTAAGTAGGAAGTCAAAAGGGAAAATCATAACTGTGGACACTCGACAACCCTAAATTTATCGAAGCTATCAAATTATATTCCCATCCAAGTTGCATTGGGATCGGGAATAGTACCAATTTTAATGGTAAACACCTGGAGGTAGTTGCATGAAATCATCACTCGTTATCCTTTATCACCGCGAACCTTATGATGAGGTCGTGGAAAATGGCAAAGTGCATTATCGGGCAAAGAAAAGCCCCAATGGGATTGTGCCAACCCTGAAAAGCTTCTTTGCTGGCGTCAATCAAGGCACCTGGATTGCTTGGAAACAGGTGAATGCTAAGCAAAGAAATAACTTTGAACAGCGGATTGTTGTTGAAGGTGAAGCAAACTACAACGTTCGCCGGATTCCCCTCTCCGCCGATCAGGTCAAGCATTTCTATCACATCACCTCGAAAGAAGCATTTTGGCCCATTCTGCATTCCTTCCCCTATCACTTCACTTACGAAACCTCGGATTGGGAAAACTTTCACACGATTAACCGCCTATTTGCCGAAGCCGCCTGTGACGAAGCGGCAGATGATGCTCTAATTTGGGTGCATGACTACAATCTATGGTTAGCGCCCTATTACATCCGGCAGCTAAAGCCGAATGCTCGGATTGCGTTCTTCCATCACACTCCCTTCCCTTCGGTGGATATTTTCAATATCTTACCTTGGCGGGAAGAAATTACCGATAGTTTACTCTGCTGCGATATCGTCGGCTTCCATATTCCGCGCTATTCAGAGAATTTCGTCAATGTGGCTCGCAGCCTACGCCCGGTGGAAATTGTCAAGAAAGAACCCGTACCTGATCATATTACCCCTACGGGAATCGCATTGGCTGAGCCAGAAATGACCACCCAGCTACGATACAAGGATCAGTTAGTTAACATCGATCCCTTCCCGGTTGGAGCCAATCCCCAACAAATTCTCTCTATCCTGCATAAGCCAGAAACTCAAAAACGGTTTGCGGAAATTAAGGCAAGCTTAGGCGATCGCAAGTTAATTATCTCAGCCGGACGAGTGGACTATGTAAAAGGCACTCGTGAGAAGCTAGAAGCTTATGGACGCCTGTTAGAGCGTCGTCCCGACTTGCATGGCAAAATTAACATGCTGGTCACCTGTGTGGCGTCGGCGTCTGGAATGCGCGTCTACAAAACTGCCCAAACTCAGATTGAGCAATTAGCTGGAAAAATTAACGGGCGGTATGGGAACTTAGACTGGCTACCGATTATGCTCTATACCCAACCCGTTCCTTTACCGGATTTGCTCTGTTACTACAAAGCCGCCGATATCTGCTGGACAACTCCTTTGAGAGATGGTTTAAACCTAGTAGCGAAGGAATATATCATCACTCACGAGAAAAAAGAAGGTGTATTAGTCCTCTCTGAATTTGTTGGTGCAGCCGTCGAACTTCCCGATGCCATTTTGACCAATCCCTACTCAATGGATCGCATGGATGAAGCGATTGAGCAAGCGCTGACCATGTCCCCTGAAGAGCAAAAGGAACGGATGGCGAAAATGTATGACATCGTAACCAAATACGACATTCAGTGCTGGGCAGATCACTTGTTTGAAATGTTCGAGAAAACCAAACATGAAACAGCGAAGCAACAGGAAGCCGTAGCTGTTTAAGCTGATGTTCCAGACGTGCCACGGCACGTCTGGGTGCAGGGGAGCGGGAGAACGTGTTGAGTGTTTGAATTAACGTTCTTCTTGTCCTCCTTCTCTCCCTTCTCTTGTCTGCTTGTCGCCCTTATCTCCCCTATCGATTACTAATTTGCCGCCGTCGCGACTACTGTGGAAGTTAGATGTTACTCAAACTGGATCATGCGTGATTTTCAAACCATCCAGAGCCAAACCTACGATTTAATTGTCATTGGAGGTGGCATTAACGGTGCTGGCGTCGTCAGAGACGCGGCTCTGCGAGGTCTTAAAACGATTTTGCTGGAGAAGGCTGACTTCTGCGGCGGTACGACCAGTTGGTCAACGCGATTAGTTCATGGTGGCTTGCGCTACTTAGAATATTTTGAATTTGCCCTAGTGCGGGAATCGTTACGGGAGCGAGAAATCCTCCTGCATACAGCCCCCCACTTAGTCAAGCCCCTAATGCTGACGATTCCGATCTACAGCGATCGCTCTCGTCCCTATTGGAAAATTCAAGCCGGGATGCTGCTCTATGACATTTTGAGCTTCGAGAAAACACTGCTACCCCACCGGATGCTGCCCAAAAAGAAGTTTAAGCAGCTATTTCGCCATATTGATCCCGATGGTTTAGTCGGTGGAGCGCAATATTATGACGGTCAGGTGGCGTATGCAGAGCGTTTGGCATTAGAGAATATTATCTGTGCTGAACAAGCGGGAGCAACGGTTCTCAACTATGCAGAAGTTACCCAGTTACAGCGCCAAGAGGGTCGCATCGCCAGCATTACTTGCAAAGATGCCTTAACTGGCGAAGAATTCACCGTTCGAGGGAGCGATCGCGCCGTATTTGTCAATACAGCCGGTCCCTGGGTGGATAAGGTTTGTCAGTCTGGGGTGAAAAATGGACAATCAGCGCCCATTGGTAAGGATAAAAAACTCGGTCCGACCAAGGGAAGTCACATCATTGTCCCTCCCTTCCCTGGCGCACCGGAAACAACCTTGTATGTAGAAGCCAAAACGGATGGTCGTCCGTTTTTTATTGTGCCGTGGTTGGGCATGTATCTGATTGGCACGACTGATTTGCGACATCAAGGTTCTCTTGACTCAATTAAGGCAGACAACGAGGAAATTGATTATTTACTCACCGAAACCAATCGAATTCTGCCCACTGCCCAATTGTCCCGCCAAGATGTGAAGTTTACTTATGCTGGGGTGCGTCCTTTGCCCAATGCAGAGGGGAAGAAACCGGGAAGTGTCACCCGCAGCCATATTCTCTATGACCATACCCCAGAGGGTGTGAGTAATCTGATTTCTCTAATTGGCGGCAAAATCACCACCTATCGCCAAGTGGGTGAAGAGATGGTGAATAAAGTATATCGCAAGTTGGGACGCTCCGCCCCCCCTTGCCCCACCTACGAGAAACCCTTGCCGGGAGCCATTTTACCCAGTGATCCGCGTCTAGAAAAAGCGCTGCAAGACTATCGCACCACATTACCCTTGGCGACCATCCATCACCTGTTTGATATCTATGGTGCTAAGGCATTGGATATTTTAGCCTTAACCGACGAAGAACCGGAATTGGCACAAGCAATTACCCCCAAATTGCCCGATATTAAAGCCCAGATTGTTTATGCGGTGCAGTCGGAATTTGCGCGGACGTTGGTAGATATTGCCCGTCGCCGGACTAGCCTAGCCATGCATACCAACTATGGCTTTGATATTCTGCCCGTTTTGACGGACACCCTGTCTCGATATGGCGGCTGGAGTTCGGCGGAGTGCGATCGCCAAGTTGAGGACTATCGCGCTTTCATGGAAGCCAATTGTATTCCCGATTACGTGATGGCGACTCAGAAAGAAACCCAACCCGTAAGTTAATCCGATCAGCAAAGGCAAAAGACAATTGTTCGTTCTTTTGCCTTTGACCTAGAAATTATTGAATTCAACCGATAACATCTATGGTAAGTAACCTCTCAAACTCTCAATCCAGCTCATCTGGAGCAGATACAACCCCCCAAGCGAGTCAAGCTCATGCCCTATCTCATCGGAGACCGGCACCCGAAGCCACCCTCGCGATTCTGGGGACGGGCGCTTGGGGTCAAGGTTTGGCAACAATTGCCAGACATAAGAACCATGAGGTGCGACTGTGGTCTCGCAGTAGCACCGAATCCCTAGAAGAGGTATTAGCAGACATTGATATGCTCGTCTCCGCGATTCCCATGAAAGGGGTGGCGGCGACAGCGGCGAAGATTCAAGAGATTGGTTTACCGGATTATGTGACAATTATTACCGCCACCAAGGGATTAGACCCAGAAACAACCCGTACCCCTTCTCAAATCTGGGAAGCCGACTTTCCCAACCATCCGGTAGTGGTACTTTCGGGTCCCAATCTCTCCAAAGAAATTGAACAAGAACTTCCCGCCGCCACCGTGGTATCGAGTAAAGATATGGCAGCGGCGGAGGAAGTGCAAACAGTATTTTCCTCCAGTCTTTTCCGAGTGTACACCAGTCCCGACCCCATTGGTACGGAACTGGGAGGCACCCTGAAAAACGTGATTGCGATCGCGGTTGGGGTTTGTGATGGTCTAAAATTGGGTACCAACGCTAAATCTGCCCTGATTACCCGGGCGTTAACTGAAATCATCCGGGTGGGGACACACTTAGGCGGACAAACGGAAACCTTCTTCGGATTATCAGGCTTGGGCGATATGCTAGCCACTTGTAGTAGTATACTCAGCCGGAATTATCGCGTTGGTTACGGTTTAGCCCAAGGGAAAAAATTGGAGCAAATTCTCGAAGAATTGCAAAGTACCGCCGAAGGGGTCAACACAGCCAATGTATTGGTTAAAATTGCCAATCGCGAGCAGATCCCGATCCCCATCTGTCGGCAAGTTTATCGCCTACTCAACCATAAAATTACACCCCAAGAGGCGGTAGAAGCGTTGATGGAGCGGGATTTAAAGGCAGAATTTGGCGATTTGTTCTAAACCGTTACAGATAAGCGATGGTGCAGGCTCCCTCGCGTTTTAACCGAGGGATGAAACCGAGCGAATCGTCCAGACAGAAAATTTATTCGCCAGTTTTCCAGGTGACAGCAAGTTGAGTCGATGAACAAAGAATCCCCGCACTTGTAGGGCGGGGAATGTCAAATTCTGTAAGATTATGCAGACTAGCCAAAAACTCTCCCTTCCTACCATGGGCTGCGGAACGTGGGCATGGGGAAACCGACTACTCTGGGGGTACGACGAAAGCATGGATGACGAGTTGCAAGCTGTCTTTAATCTGTGTGTAAGCAACGGCGTCACCTTATTTGATACGGGTGATTCTTATGGAACAGGTAGACTGAATGGACGCAGTGAGCAACTCCTGGGACGGTTCTCTAGCGACTATTCTGGTATAAACCAAGAGAACCTATGCATTGCCACCAAGCTAGCCGCCTATCCCTGGCGATTGACACGCGGCTCAATGGTATCCGCCTGTCAAGCCTCTGCACGACGATTGGGACGAAATGTTGATTTAGCACAGATGCATTGGTCTACTGCTAATTATGCACCGTGGCAAGAAGAATGGCTTTTGGATGGTCTAGCTGATCTCTACGAAAAGGGACTGGTTAAGGGTGTTGGACTCTCTAATTATGGACCCAAACGACTCCAAGAAATTTATCCCAAGTTTAAAGAGCGAGGGGTTCCGATTGCTACGTTACAAGTTCAGTATTCACTATTGTCTACTTATCCTGTTACCGAATTGGGTATCAAAGACGTTTGTGATCAACTGGGAATTCAACTGATTGCCTACAGCCCTCTGGCGTTAGGATTGTTGACGGGAAAGTATTCTGAGAAAGGTTTATTACCGAAAGGGTTACGCCGTTTGTTATTTAAGCAGCTATTACCCGGAATCCAACCGCTTTTAGGGTGTTTACGAGACATCGCCTCCTCCAGAGAGAAAACCATGGCGCAAGTGGCGATTAATTGGTGTATTTGTAAAGGAACTTTGCCTATTCCTGGTGCAAAGACGATGAAACAGGCACAGGCAAATATTGGTGCGTTGGGATGGCAATTGAGTGCTGGTGAGATTACTGAATTGGATCAAGTGGCGGCAAGTTTAGATAAGGCGATGGTTCAAAACATTTTTCAAACGCGATAACTTCCATTCAATTGTTGGAGTTTAATGAAAATGAGTAAAGAGAGAATCAGGCTTGGGAAAGATCGTTGGGGGAGCGATCGCGTTTCGAGTTCCCTCCCCTTGCCAAGGGGAGGGTTAGGGAGGGGTCGGTCTCAAGATATTGCACAGTTTTGAGCTTACTCCCTTCCCACTATAAGATTAGGTACTGTTAATGGCTGAAATTCTTATCAGTGCTAGATTTTAGTTCCATAGTTTTATGCCGGAATGGAAGTAAGTTGACGCCAAAAGCCAACGTGCGCTCTTTATTCAATTGCGCTTTTGCACCCCACCCAATATTTCAGTTAAATATTTTCCCGCCTAAATATCGGTGGGTTACGGCGGATAGTTCATTGCAGGATTATCGCCTGAATTCAATTCCCGCCTAACCCACCCTACGAGATTGAAAAAAATCTCAATACTCCTGAATCCGGGCGCAGGCTTTGCGCCCCTACTCGACTTCCAGCGTCAAACCTGGCATGAGTCGCTGTAAGTTTTTTAATGATTTACCTTGCCAAGGAATGTTCTGAGAGCCTTGCACAATCATTTTAATCGTCTTTTTCTGTCGAACTTTAATCGCAAACTTCGACAACATACTAATTCCTGAACTGTTGAGAAAATGTAGGTCTCGTAAGTTAAGCGTCAGGATAGAAGGCTGACTTTCTATGGCTTGATCCAGTAAATCTATAATCGGCGCATATTCTTCGCTGCCACTTAGCCGGAGAGAACCTTTCCAATAAATTGTTGAATTTTCTGTATCATAGAAGACCCTATACGTGTCGCTTTTAACTTCCATTTATCCAATCCTTGACAAAATTATGGCGTTCTCAAAAGCTGATTAAATAAACAAATTTAGTCATAGACCTCTCTATAAATTAAGATTTAACCACTGTTTGACAATGGTTTCAGATGGATTATCGGAGATGTCTAATAGAGTGGTTCAACACAATGAACCGTAAACCCTAAACTATAGGGTTTTGTATATAAGATGAAAGAAATACTATACCATCAATCGCACCATGGTGGTGACGGTGGTAACAGGTGGCGTCTTTGCCAGGGTTTCAAACTTCCAGCCGACGGTTGCCATGTAGTCATTGATCATGGTTAAAAATCCTAAGCGAGAAGCCGTGCTGGTTTCGTCTGCTGCATTTTGTTCTAACTGATGAATATACAACTCTTGGGGGTCTGATGTCGTTAATTTATGGAGATACGCCTGAAAATCATCCAGAATTGGGGGAGGAACCGTGTTTTTTGTCAAGAAGACTAAGCTGTCGTTATACAGGTGTAGGGCGATGCTAATGGGTTGCGGTGAGGTATCATCGTTAAACTTCATCGCGTTCTCTAACAGCTCATTGGCAATGTAACTTACAGCACTCTTAATCTCCACTTGTTGAGCTGTAGCATTCGTATCCTCTTGGTTGGTCGGAAAAAATGTTACCACATAGTCAGCCATGAAATCGGCAGATAACCCATTATTCCGCCAGCGCTGCTTTAATGGAATCGAGCTGGGTGAAAATTGGATAACCAGGTATTCCTCACTGGGAGGTAGCTGTTCGTTGAAATCTCCAAAGATCTGAGTCATATCGCGTTTGTCGGTAGTCTGTTTGAGGAGTGCCAAAGAAAACAATAATAACTTGTCAAAGTCAGCCGTCACCTTTTTCCCAGTTCCCTATTCCCTAACCATCCTGTTTAATTGGTGCGACGCCGGAGCGATCGCGTAGCAACGATGGTTTGGGTTTAATCACTAACAGCGTTATATCATCATAAACCTTTTGTGACTCAATATGTTGCCGCACATCCTCAATCACGGCTTGGCAAATTTCACGGGCTGACTGTCGCCAGTTGTCACTGAGAATCTGACACAGACGCTCAATTCCATACTGTACGCCTTGGGGATTTTCGGCTTCGGGAATTCCATCGGTGTAGAGAACCACCACATCTCCAGGATTTAACTGGATTTCCGCATCGGCGACAAAATCGCTAATATCGGCGACTAAACCCACGGGAAAGCCTAAATCGATGGTATCAATCCGCTCAATTCTACCACCAGAACGCACGACAATCATTTCTTCATGTTGTCCACTCAAGCGCAGTTTATCTTGGTGATAGTCCAGGAGGGAGAGGGTGAGATTTTTCTCTGATTTCATTCGCTGGATGTTATGATAAATAGTCCGATTCAGGACACTTAAAAATTGCTTTGAATCCGTTTTCGCTCCTTCCAACAACGTTCTCACCGCCGTTTGCACCATAATCATCAAAACTCCACTTTCTAACCCATGTCCCGTGACATCGCCAATACCAATAGTGACATGACCATTATTTTGCAGGACATCATAATAGTCGCCGCCAACTTCAGTTGCGGGTTCCATAAAGCCAGCGATGTCTAAATCAGCAATCTGGTTCAGTTCCTCCTCTTTAGGTAACATCATCTGTTGCAGACGACGAGTTACCTCAACTTCAGCACTCAGGCGCAGATTTTCTTCTTTCAAACGGCTATTGAGCAGGGTAATTTCCTGATTCGCTTGAGCCAATTGAGCCGTGCGTTTCTCTACTCTCGTTTCTAATTCTTCATTGGCATGTTGGAGTGCATCTTGACTCCGACGCAATGCGATAGTCGCTCGTTGAACCGCTTTTTGCAGTCGCACTGGCTCACTGACTAAGATATACACTAACACCCCAGCTAATAGTGCTGATAATCCACCCCCTATCCACAACCATTTGGAAATAGGTGCCGTTGTTGCCCATCCATTTTCAGGAATTGCCGCTAATTGCCATGATCCGTTCGGTAACGTTACCTCTAAACGGACAGGATTTTGTTGAAAAATACTGGCATCCCCGAACACTAAGTCTCCCGTTTCACCCAATCCATCTTTACCCCGAATCCCATACTGAAGTTTGCTAGAAAGATTGAGTAATCCGGCTTCCTGAAATAACGTATTGCGGTCAAATCCAATACCTACTAGACCCCAATAGCGACCACTTTGGGGAGGTTGGTCGGGGGGCGTTAGAAATATCGGGGTACGACTAATAAATCCCCAATTTTTTTTAGGTTCTAACTTCAACGGACCGGCAAAAACGGTTTGGCGGCTTTGAATGGCTCTCTCAATGGCGTCTCGTTCTTCAGGAATGGTCATCGGGTTAAAGCCAATGGCGTCTTCATTTCCGGCTAATGGGTAGAGATGGCTAACAATGTTATCTTTATACAGGGCTAGGAATTCAATCCCTTGTTGATCTTCGACGAGGACGCTGGAGAGACGCTCAAATTCCTTTTGGGTAATGTCTGAGTTAATCGTGGACACATACGCCAATAAGCCCCGCGTCAGAAACAGTCGCTGATTGAGTGCAGCTTCTAGGCGGGCTCTCGCTGCACTCAGTTGATTGAGGACATCCGAACGTTGTTGTTCAGAAAACCGTTGGTGTTCAGCGCGTTCAAAACCCCAAACGACGAATAGAACAATCACTACCGTTAAAGAGGCAGCAAAATAAGGAAAAATGCGATTATTTAGGGCGGAACGGAGTGAAAACCATGGGTTATTTGTCATTCGTCATTCTTCATTCTTCATTTGTTATTTATTACGGAAAAATGATAATTGTGAAGCCCGTCTTTATATAAAAATTTTTCTTTGTTTAATTACGAGTAAGGTAATATCATCATAAAGTTGCTGTGCTTGAATATGCTGGCGTAGGTCGTCAATAACGGCTTGCCGAATTTCAGCAGCGGATTGTTGCCAATTCTGACTGAGAATCCGACACAATCGTTCAATGCCATATTGTATCCCTTGGGCATTTTCTGCCTCTGGAATTCCGTCAGTGTAGAGGACAACACTATCTCCCGGATTTAACTGAACTTGAAGATGTGCCACGAAATCAGCGATATCCGCATCTAAACCAATGGGAAAGCCTAGATCAATGGTATCAATTCGCTCAATATGACCTCCAGTCCGCACGACAATGATCTCTTCATGTTGTCCGCTCAAATTCAGGATACCTTTTTGATAGTCCAGTAAAGCCAAGGTGAGGTTTTTGTCGGAGTTCATTCGCTGGATGTTTTGATAAATGGTGCGATTGAGGATATCTAAAAATTGCTTAGGGTCAGTTTGGTTACTTTCTAATAGGGTGCGGACGGCGGTTTGTACCATTAAGCTTAATACGCCGCTTTCTAAGCCATGTCCCGTTACATCACCAATACTAATTTGGACGTGATCGCGATACTGTAAAATATCATAATAATCCCCACCCACTTCCGTCGCCGGTTCCATAAAACCAGAAATCTCTAAGTCAGTAATTTGATTCAATTCTGCCTCTTTAGGAAGCAGCATCTGTTGCAGGCGACGGGTGATCTCAAGTTCAGCACTCAATCGTAAATTTTCTGCCTTGAGACATTCATTGAGCTTAGTAATTTCCTGATTTGCCCGAAACAAATCCGCTTGGGCTTGTTTGCGTTCGGAGATGTCGCGAAATGTACCCGTATAAAAACAATGTTGACCCGATTTAGTCTCCACAACCGTCGCTTCTAGGGGAAAGCGAGACCCATCAAGGCGACAGCCAATAATTTCATGTCTGCCCACTTTTAATAACCGTTCCATTCCCGTATCCGTCTCATCGGCTACGGGTGTTGACCAATCCAATAGCTGATGAACATCCATACCCGTCAATTCGCTGATAGAATACCCAAATATGTCTTTTGCACTGGGATTAGCGGTGACAATTTTTAGTTGAGGTTTGGTGAAAGTAATAATCGCATCCATTGCCGTTTTCACAATGGCATCGGTGCGCGTCAATGCATCTTCTAAGGCATCCATCACCTGGTTATAACGCTGGGCAATTTGACCGACTTGGGTAAACGGTTCGACAGGAACTCGTAAGCTTAAATCGTGGGTCTGGGCTTGGGCTTCCATAACCTGAAATAGGTCATAAATCTCAGTTTTAGCGCGATGTTCGGACACATTTAAACCCATCTGTTCCGCCTCAACACTCACCCGCATTGGCAAAAAACGATTGGTGATGAATAATAGGAGATAAGTTATGCTAAATGCCCAAATCCCACAACTAAAAATTCCGATTCCCTGTACACCAAGCTGTAGCACTGGACTCAACCCCGTATCCACCAATTCCGGTTGACCAAACAACGCCACCGCTAATGTTCCCCAAATTCCTCCACCTAGATGCACAGGTATAGCATCGACAGCATCATCAATCCGCCACCGTTCTAACCAACTCGACATCAAGGTAGCAATAATCCCCCCAATCGCCCCAATAATCACGGATGCGGGAGAGGTGACAACATGGCAAGAGGCGGTAATCGAGACTAATCCCGCTAAGGAACCATTAATTAAGGATTCGACTTCCGGAAGTTGACACTGATACCAACTCACCATTCCCGCTGTCATCATTCCGGCAATACCCGCCAGCACGGTATGCACAATAATGCTAGGGACTTGCTCATTTAAACTCAATGTGCTGCCCCCATTGAACCCCAACCAGCCAATCCACAGTAACATGGCACCTAAAACCGAAAGGGGTAAATTAGAGCCATGGATTTTTCGCGGCGGTAGATGATCCGGAAATCGCCCGGTGCGTGATCCGATAATCATCAGACTGGCGAGGGATACCCAGCCCCCCAAACTGTGAACCACTGTAGACCCCGCAAAATCAACAAAGCCTAGCCGTTCTAACCAACCCACCGATGTGTCTAAATCAATCCCGTTCCATGCCCAATGTCCAAACAGGGGATAAATCAGACCAGACACCAAACCCGCTAAAATCAGGTAAGCCCGAAACTTCATCCGTTCCGCCACCGCCCCTGAGACAATCGTGGTGGCGGTGCTGCAAAACATGGCTTGGAACAAAAAGAACGCCGCTAGCCGGGGTGTAGCTTCAACGTGAACAAAGAAATCGCTTGAACCAATCCACCCCAGCACCGAGGTGCCAAACATGAAGGCATATCCGAACGCCCAAAATAAGGCGATAGATATGCCCAAGTCGGCTAAGTTTTTAATGGCAACATTGATACTATTTTTTGATCGCGTCAGCCCTGACTCCAGGCACATAAACCCGGGTTGCATCAGGAATACCAAGCCAGAACAGACGAGGAGCCACAGAATATCAATCACTTATATCTGCCCCTTGTTTTTGGCATACAAATATATATCATCCTTACAGATATGCCAGCTCTAATTCCAGAATATTCAAGTCCTCCCTACCCTTCCCGTTGTGGCTGAACTATCCCCCCTAGGGCATGTTGTTTAATCTCTTTGTTATCAATGGTTGTGGCTATCTGTATGGCTGGGGATAAGGTGGATAGGGCTGGCGGCTGATTGGACAGCGATCGCGTACTGTGATCAGTTAGGCTAAACTCAGCACCCATTCCATACCCCAGGATTCAGAAACAATGACAGCTACAACCACCCAATCCATCACCTTGTCAGAGTTTCTCCAACTTCCAGAAACTAAACCAGCGAGGGAATATATCAACGGAGAAATTATCCAGAAACCAATTTTAGTCTTTTTAACCCAGCAACAGCCTGTTCTCCTCCAGGGAGAAGAGTCCTTACCTGCATTATCAGAAATTGAACTGACGCTAACCGTAAATCAGGTATTTAGTTGGTTGAAAATGAACTGAGTTAACCTCGAATTATACAGATAGGTCAACAACAATGAGCAACAGCAACGAGCCGAACCCATTTTTTGACGATGATAAAGTCAATAAAGATGAACTCTTTATCGAAGTTCCCCCGGATCAAACACCTCCCTATCAGGAACGAATTCCCTCTGGATATGACCCCATGGGAGAAATCCATCTCAGGGGTCGAGCCTTTAGAAGTCTCTCTGGGGGAACAATCTCTTGGTGGATACTGATTTCTGGTTGGTTCATCTTTGGAGGACCAGCTTTATTAATACTGATTAATGCGATTATCTTGCAATCCTTCGTGCTTGTCATCCCATTAGGCTTGGCTGCTATTCCTCTGTTAATTCTCTGGAGAGGTACGGCGGCAAAATTGTCTAGTACCAAGCGCCGCAGGAGATAATTCATTGTAGGAGTTAATTGTCTGGATGGGTTTAGCCACTAAAATTACTTGGGCAATAACTGGACAATAAAATCCGCCCTTATTCAATTTTATTCAAACAAATAATATGCTTACCAAAATACGGCGTACTTTGAATCTATTTTTCAGAAGATCAAGGACAATCAATGATGAACCCCTCAACAAGGTAAGTTTGATTGTCATTATCCTGATTGATATTTTTATCTTAATCAATGTTTTCACTGGACTAAATGATATTAGCCAATGGTATATTAGCCCTGCACAGGCTTATCCCTGTTATTCTGAGTGGAAAAATTACCAATCAAAAACTACTCAAGACAAAGCTTATGAGGTTATTAAATCTTCATTGTTATATGCAAGAAGCCATCAATCTAGTTTTCAGCAAACCTATCAACAAGCAGCGGTAGGACATCTAGGCACTGTGTCTCCAACCTGCTTAGAGTACGGCAATTATAAAGATCAACTCAATAATCCAGAAAATCAGCAAATTATAACAGCTATTGATCAGAAACAAGCAGAAATTAATGAACTTGAACAAACGAATCGCCGTATTCGTGAGCAATATGACTCAACTCTATTGGAAAAAATAGCAGGTCAGCCTCGTGAGCAATCGATTAATCTAGTCGAGGCGGAGAAAGCCAAACAGCAACTCGAACAAAATAACCGCAATATTGCTAGGCTTAAACAGGAAATTGCTGAACTGAAAAATCAACTGACAGCGAAACCTGAAAGTTTAGCTTTTATCAACTTGCTTAAGGATGATGGGACATTTCAGTCGGTTGAAAATGACTACCAGCAGGCATCCTTTTGGTATCCCAGCATCCAATTCAGCTTTCAATCGCTTTTCCTGTTACCGCTAATTTTCCTTTCTTTATCAGTTTACAATTTTGCTCAACGAAAAGGATATGGACTTATTGACCTAATTAGCTGGCATTTATCAGTGGTATTTTTTATACCATTAATTTTTAAGATATTTGAGTTTTTGCAATTTGATGTAATCGTTCAAGTTATCGTTGATCTCATTAGCACCCTTTTAGGCGGACTCGTTTTTCTAGTCAGTTATGCTTATATCTTACTGATTCCTCTGATTGGGTTTGGCATTATCAAATTATTCCAAAAAATTGTCTTTAATCCCAAAGTACAAGCAGCGACGCGAGTTCAAAAATCACGCTGTATCCGGTGTGCCAAGAAAATTCCGACCCATGATGCCTACTGTCCCCACTGTGGTTTTTATCAATACGCTGAATGTCATAATTGTCACAGTATGACTTATAAATATTTACCGTATTGTAAACAATGTGGACAGTCTCAAGATTCCAATTAATAGCACGCTCGTCGTTATGCTGTCTTCGCCATAAGCGCTCGCGATCGCGTACCACAAACACCTAAGCTGTAGGTTGGGTTGACGCCAGAAGGTTTATACTTACAAACAAGACATTTTTTACTAGATGACTACAAGTGCTATAATTTGTTTACCTATAGAAAGGATTAGCTGTGACTTATATTACTGTTGAAATTCCAGACGAGAAACTACATAATTTGCAAAAGCTAGCGCAGGAAAGTGGAATCTCGCTTGAAGATTTACTGCGTGCAAGCATTGAAGACTGGCTCAATTATCCCAAGAGCGAATTTGTTCAAGCGTCCAGTTACGTATTGAATAAAAATGCTAAACTGTATCGACGTTTAGCATGACATGATACGTTACCTGACGCTAGTCGAAGTCTTGAGTCTGCACCGCCACTATATAACATCAGGTTACATTAGAAAATGAGTGCGATCGCATTCTTGAGGTTAGACAGAATATCTGGCTCCTTAAGCTAGATGCATTGTTACGCTGTCTGCACCATAAACACTCGCGATCGCGTACAATTCAGGTAGATATAACTCACTTTCTTTCGCCAGGAAGTCCCCATGGTACAGACTTCATCGAGATCCATAACTCTGGAAGAATTTCTGAAACGACCAGAAACCAAACCCGCCAGTGAATATATTAATGGGCAAATCATTCAGAAGCCAATGCCACAGGGTAAGCACAGTACAATTCAAACGGAGTTTTCTACGACTGTCAATGTAATTCTTAAACCTAGACGGGTTGCACGAGCCTTTTCAGAGTTACGTTGTACATTTGGTGGACGCTCAATTGTTCCTGATGTATCTATAATTACTTGGGAAAGAATTCCCCGTGACGCGAATGGTGAAATTGCCAATACCTTTCCCATTGCTCCTGACTGGACAATCGAGATTCTGTCACCTGACCAAAGTCAGACTAAAGTAACTAAAAATATATTACATTGTCTTAATCATGGGACTCAAATGGGTTGGTTAATTGACCCAGATGAGCAAACGGTTTTTGTTTATTTTCCCCAACAGCAACTAGAGGTGTTTGATCAACCCGAACAGAAACTTCCCGTTCCCGCCTTTGCCAATGAACTAAATCTAAGTGTGGCGTCTGTATTTGGCTGGTTATCCGAGTAAGCTTTTATGCATTTAATATCGAATCCGGTTGATTGCACATAGTATGATAGTCCACAGGTGCAATTATCGCTGGTGGTCATGCCAAAACGGATCACGATTGCCAACTAGAGCGCTCCTTAGCGTAATCATGATGGGGGTAAAGCATGAGAAAA
>NZ_JAVJTO010000014.1:0-3207 GCF_040220235.1 Coleofasciculus sp. B1-GNL1-01 | reverse complement strand
GATACTGACCCTCACCAACATGGCTGTTAAGTTGTCAAGGTTCTGTTGGGTGTTATCCCGTCATTTTCCCTTGCGGCTAATCCTTCAAACCTAGGCTCTCAGAAGAACTCTGGCTGATTTCTAGCCAACGAATCGCACCTGCCCGACCATCGCGGGACTAAACCCTTTGTCCCCTCTGGCTTTAATCACCTCAACGACAATGTCCTGGAACGGGTAGACTCGCGATAGCTCTTGAATTACCCTTAGCGCTAACTGCTTATTAGCCCGGATGCTAGGCGGTATTTTGTTGCCCCTGCGGTTATTGAATCGGTGCTGGCGGTGACTGCGTTGAGCAAAGGGTAACTTCCGGTTAATCCGTCGCCCTCGCCGTCCCCGTCGCATCATTGCCCGTTGGTTCATCCGTTTGGTCACGTTCTTAAACACCAACTTTAGGTGTGCCAGGAATAGGGTTGTTTTGGCTGATTGAATCGCAATCCCCGTGAATAGCTTTCCCGGATCAATTCCGGCTACGATATCTTGGGTTTCTTCTCCTGATGGTGGTTGAGTTAACTGGACTTGGAATATGCCTAAGTCGTTATGTACGACTTTAGCTTTACCAGCTTTTAGCCACCGCCGAACACGGCTAGCTTTAGCTGGCATTAGTGGTTTACCTTTCGGTGATAAAACTGGAACACGAATCATGGGTATAAGCCTTTCGTGTAAAGTTGTCTGTCCCCTCGACCACCGTTAACAAAATGTCCTCTCTTAGAGCGTCTAAACAAGTAGACTTACAGTGAATCCAAACTGGGGAAGTATTTGGAAGTGTGTATCAGTTAACGGCTTGGTGGTCTATTCAACTCTTAACGTTGCCAGTCCTGTCTCTGGCAATCCCCACGCTCCACGTTAGTAGCGTGGGGTTGTTGAAAACTTAGCTGATAGTCGTTCACCACTTGGCGCGATACCTCCGGAATAGTCTCGGACGATTGCACGACCAAACTGTCAAGGAATGACCCTTGTCTGTTGGTTAGTGTACTGGGGATTAAAGGGTATCGCCTCAGTCTTTAGAGGAATTTGCTTGGTCAGGACGTACTACCATGAGTTAGTACAAAAATCTTGTATCTTGGTTCAGATTTTACTTCATCGCTGGAGTTGAGACGACACATTCAACCCAAAACGGAGTAACACTGATTTCTCTGAGTCAGGAGGAAGGTTAGAGGTTAGGAGTGAGAGGTTAGTTACACAGATTTCACAGAGGCGTTAGTTCTCCCTTGCCCAAGGATGGAAAGATGATTAGTCCCCGCTCAAAACAATGATTAGCTTGTGGGGGGATGATTTCCTTGTCTGTGTCAATCTGTGTCCCTCACCCTTGAGTGTTCGAGAAAGTGCCATCTCGTCTGTGTTATCTGTGTTTTTGTCAATACTTTGTCATTATTTTTATCATAAATTTAACAAAATACATGCGTCCAAGGGTACATTGGCAGTGAGATGAAAACTATCAATTATACAAAGTTCTACGAGGATTCAAGGAATTTAGCTGGGGCTAGATTATTTTTATTCATAAAACACCCACAATAAATAGTATAGTTGAAAATTGTACAATAATCTCACAATCCCCGTAACCCCTGAAAATGCGTAGCTTTTTGCCAAAAGCAGGTCAAAAACGAGCAATTATGACGTTGTGTTAAGACGGGGAAAAGATTGAAAAAGTTAAACCGTTCGGGGGGAAAGAATCGTTTAACTTATCAGGACTTGACAACAAGGAGAAAGAGCCAAAGGGAGTAAATCGTTGGTATCTCAGAAGTGCGATCGCTCACTGTGCAGGATCGGATGAGTCTCAAGTCCAATCTGATCAATTCAAGCCAATTTGAGAGTTTAGCGATCGCACTGTCTTTGGCAAAGAGTTGTAGGGGCGACCTGCTGGTATTAATTAACAACTTTATCCACTCAATGGGGTCGGGTCGCCCTGTTCTCACCTGTTGCTATCAGAACCTATTTCTGAGGATTAAACGGGTTGACAAAAAAAGGGTTTCTCTGATTCAATAAACAGTATAATCGGAGAAGGTGTGCGCCTATAGACTCGAATTGATTCGATTGACTGCCTTCCTTCCCTGGCAAAGAATTCTTGAACATATCCCTTGACCCTGTTAATTTGCCTAATCGCCGCCATGTAGGGGCGACTCGCTGGCCATTGGTGTCAACGTAAGCGCCAAAAGCAGGGGCGACGGGGGGATCAGGGGGAGCTATCGGAGAATTGAGATCAGCTTAGGCTACTCCAGATCCCCGACTTCTTTGTTGAAACTGATGATCCCAAATAAATTGAATTCAGAAGTCGGGGATCTACCGGACAGTTGACAAGGATTGTGGCTTAAGTTGACACGGATGCCGGATGGCATTAATGAACAACTTTATCCACTCAATTCGGTCGGGTCGCCCTGTCTTCAAACCTGTGTGTCAGTTGTATGATAATTCCCAATGCAGAACGTGCTGTGGTTGATGTTCGTAAGTTACGGGATTACTGTCTTAATCGCACCCATGATCAAGGCAAACATAAGGCACGTTTATTTGAATCTAGGCTGGGCATGACCCCCAATGATGCAGAGGAATTACGCAGAATTTTATTGGAAGTCGTCAAAACAGAGGAAGTAAAGTTAGGGCGAAGGGATGCCTACGGGCAACGCTACACCCTTGATTTTATGATTGAATGGGGTGATAGAAACGCTACGATTCGTAGTGGTTGGATTATCGAACATGACTCAGACTATCCACGATTGACAACCTGTTACCCGTTGTAAGGCTTGGAGGTTTCGATGAAAAATGCAGTCAAATTATTGGATGTTGTTGCTCTGACTGTTAATTTGCCGGAGTGCAATCTCTGGCGTGGACAAGTCGGTACAGTGGTGGAAATTTTGGCAGAGGGTAAAGCATTTGAGGTGGAATTTAGCGATCGCAGTGGACGCACTTACGAGTCTCTGGGTTTGCGTGCCGATCAAATTATGGTTCTCCACTTTGAGCCTGTATCTGGTGATATTGCTGCTTAATCTGATAGCCGCCGTGTAAGGACGACCCGCTGATATTAATGAACAACGCTATCCGCTCAATTGGGTCGGGTCGCCCTGTCCTCACCTGTTGGTATCAGAACCTAATTTCTGAGGATTAAACGGGTTGACAAAAAAACGATTTCTATGATTCAATAAGCAATATAATCGGAGAAGGTGTGCGCCTATAGAC